>UQQI01000013.1 GCA_900543055.1 uncultured Mollicutes bacterium | reverse complement strand
AATAAATAAAATAATTCTAATAATATTATTAGTAATACTAATATAAACTTTAAATTAGATTGGAGGCATTTATGTATGAAGATATAAATTATAATGAAGTTATGTTATCTGGCAAAATCAATAATATTTATAATACTAATAATTATTGTCTGTTTGGTCTGACTTGTAATGATTATTCAAATAATAATTGTTATCTTAATTTAAGAATACACAATAATCTTTATTACAAATATAAAGATTTTTTTATTAAAGATAAAAAAGTGTTTATTAAAGGATATTTAAAAACTTACTCTGATAAGAATGATAATATTCAATCTTATATTATGGTTACTAAAATTACTGATAAACCCAACGAATTAATTAATGGAACATCAGCTCCACATATTAGGTATGATGAAGATGGGGTTATGGTTTGGAATGGTAAGAGATGTGAAACAATACCTCCGACCGAAGAAGAAACAAAAGAAATGAAAAAATTACTTAGTGAATATAGTTAGAAAGGTTGTGATAAATTGCAAAGAAACTTAAATGTTCTTTATGTTGAGCCAAATAAGTTGCCAGAAAAAAGAACAATAAAAAACACTTTAGAAGATAAACAAAAACTTGTTAATGGATTAATTGAATACACTTATTTAAGAGATTCATATGATGTTGCAATAGTTTGTAATGAAGAAGGAAAGATTTTAGGATTACCACCTAATCGTGATATTGGTCATGATGTTATATGTGGAAATTTTTTTATTGTTGGTGATGATCCAGAACTTGGAGAAGATCGTTCTTTAACTGAAGAACAAATAAAAAAATATTCTAAATACTTCGGTAAAGAATCTATTGAAAAAACAGATGAAAAAATGCAAAAAATCTTAAATGATGATTTGTATTTTTAATATATGAAAGGAGGTGGTTAAATGATGAATCAAACAGTATTAGTTGGTAGAATTGTGCAAGATCCAAAAATAACTGAATTAGAAGATGGCAAAAAAGTATGCAATGTAACTATTGCTATACCTAGAAGTTACAAAAATGAAAATGGTGAATATGATACTGATTTTGTTAAATGTACTATGTGGTCTGGTGTCGCTGAAAATACAAGTGAATATTGTAAGCAAGGAGATTTAATTGGTATTAAAGGTCGTATTCAAACAAGAGTTATTGAAAAAGATAATTCAAAACAAACTATTCAAGAAGTTATTGCTGAAAAAGTTACATTTTTAGCAAAATCTAAAGAAAAAACAGATGATGAAATAGAAATTTAGTCAAATGAAATTAGAGCAAAATAAAAGAGCTAGTTAGGGCTAACTCTAGTGTTATTAAAAATCAATAACAAACTTATTATATCACTATTTTGCTCTTTTTCTTATTTTATTAAGGAGGATGATAATTGATGAATAAAAATATAAATTTCGAGGTGTTGCTTATTGTTTAAACTTATAGAAAATTCTCTATACAATATAGGGAATACTATAAGTACACTAGCAATAACAAAATTAGATGGTGGTAATTACAATATTGATACAATATTAAAAGCCATTAAAACTTTAACTGATTGGTGTTTAAGAGTTGGTATCGCTCTAGCAGGTGTTTCATTAGTAGTTGGCTTTATTATGTATGCCGTTGCTGATGTTGACAGAAAAGCCCATGTTAAACAAAGAATCATTCAAACAATGTTTGGTATCGTAGGAATCATTTTAGCCATATCTTTAGTAAACTTAATTATCAGTCTATTCTAGGTGGTGTTATATGTTAAGTGCTCTAGATTTACTCCGAAGATTAGGTTGGGCTGTAATTGATTTTATCTATAAACTAGTAGATACATTATTTAATATAATGAAAGAACTAAACTTATATGATATTGTTGATAGTGTTTCGGATAATACCATGTTTTCTAATTTTCATTCTGGAATAATTGCTATTGCTATAACATTATTAGCATTATTTATTGCTTGGCGATTTGTAATGAAAATATTAGATCCAGATGAGGGATTATCCACTCATCAAATAGTTATGGAAATTATTAAATGTAGTGTGCTTGTGTTAATGAGCGTTTTCTTATTTTCACAAGCCAATACTTTATCTATGAAATTAAGTGGTTATACTTCTTCTATGTTTTCAAATAGTGGTACTACTTTATCTAGTGCTATGCTTACTATGTATGTTGATTATTCAGATGGTTATAAAGCAAGCGATGAATTTAAGAAAGAAGATATAAGTGCTAATATCAAGAATAGTAATTTTACTAAGAAACGAATGTTTAACGATAAATATGTAACTTCTAAGAAATGGATACTACCAGATGAAAAAGATTATAAATATAATATAAACTGGATAATGGCTATTATTGTAGGCGGTTTCTTCTTATATGCTCTTTTCTTTAGTGGCATGATGCTCGCTCGTAGGCAAATAGAATTTTTGTTTTTATTTTTAATAAGTCCAATAGTATTTGCTACTTCTATTGGAAATAAACAACGAAGATCTGCCGTTATAGAACAATTAGTTTCTTTAATGCTACAAGGTGCAGTAGTTATGATGATTATTGGTATAACTGTAATTGTAATGCAAGCCATTAATAGTACAACTTTCTTTAGTGATTCTAACTTTAAAGATATGGCTTTAAAATCATTAATGTTTGTTGGATGTGGAACATTCCTTTTAACTGGATCACAAGTTGTTAATAGATTCATTGGTTCAAATGTTAGTGCTAATTCTGGTCGAGAACAATTAATGAGTTTAATGAGCTATGGTCATGCGTTATCTACTGCAACTCATATTGGAGGAAATGCTATTAGTGGTGCTACTTCCTTTGGATTAGGTGTTGGTGCTTCTGCTCTAGGAAGATTTGGAGGAAATAAACTTGTGAGTTCTATTGGAGGTGCTATCCAAAAATTTGGTAATAATATCAAAAGTAATAATAGTTCAAACTCTAATCCAATTAAAAGTGGTATTCAAAATGGTATTGGAAATACTATTGAAAAATTTGGTGGTAAAGTTAAAAATTCAACACCATCAAATATCGGTAAAAATATGAGGATGCACGGTCGTGAAAATATGGGTGAAGCCGTAAGTTCTATTATGCCACAAAGAAATATGTATCGAAGAAGATACCGTTCAAGGGAGTGATAAATTATGTATATAACAATAAAAAGTATTAAAAAGACTTTAGGAAAATATATAGAAATGACAGACCTTTATATAGGACTTCCTATGCTTATGATATTTTTAATATTATTTGCTTTCACTAATTTTAAATTACAAGCATTAGTATTTTTATCAGTATGTGCATTTTTATTGATTCCTATAAATCTTTCTAAAAAAAATCGTATGTATAAAGTAGTTATTTTACTTTTTAAATATGTTTTTAAGTGTAAAGAATATATTTATTTAAAATAAAATGGTATAATTAAAAAGACAAACAGATAAATAGTAATTTGATAAAATGTTAAAACTCTTTGACAAAATTCCAAAAAACTTATGTAGATATGTTAAATGCTAATAGTATATAATTTTTGTGAAAGGAGAAAAAGAATGAATTTAGGAGATAAAATTTTACAATTAAGAAAGAAAAATGGACTTTCGCAAGAACAATTAGGTGAAAAAGTAGATGTTACAAGACAAACTATTTCTAATTGGGAATTAGGTGAAACAACACCTAATCCAGAGCAATTAAAAAAAATGTCAAAAGCATTTAATGTTAGTGTTGATGAAATCTTGGATAATGATTCAAAGGAGTTTTTAATGAACAAAATAAGTAATACAGAACGACTAGCAGGAATAATAATCAAAATATTAAAAGTAATAGGATTTGTATTCATTGGATATATTATATTTATGATAATTGCAATTATTGGACTAGGAACTTATACAGTTGTTAAAAAAGATAATGCTAATGTGGAAAGTAGTGCGACAACAATATGTTCTATTGATAATAAAAAGTATCAAATAGAATTTGGAACAAACAATTATTTTAAATGTAATAATTGTTCTAAAAAAATGTCAGATGAAATAAATAAGATTGTAGATTTTAACAATATTGACAATTCAATGATAAATATAGAAAATTATTTTAAAAATAATAATGGAACTTGTGAATAATTACAAATTACAATTTGGGAGAGAGATTACGAATAAAGTTTTGAAAGGAATCTTAAAAGCAATAGGAATCTATATTGGTTATTTATTACTAACAATAGCATTCTTTTATATATTTGGATTATATATATGGACTACACCACCAACAAAATTAGTTTTAGTAAGAATGGTAGGTTTTCCATTTATATTAACAATAGCAACTGAAGTCCTTATTATTCTTATTAAGAAATTAAAAAAAGTAAAGTAAATTACAATTTATAGAGCAAATCTTTTATGATTTGTTTTTTTATGTTACAAAATTGTAAGGTCAGAGATACTTCATTCATGATATAATAATATATAAGAAATGTGGTGAAAGATATGAATAAAATTATGATTGTTGAAGATGATGAATCAATAAGTAGCGAGTTAAAAGAACTATTACAAAATAGTGGATATGAAGCGGTCGTATTACAAGATTTTAATAACTCCTTAAATGAAATATTAAGAGTAGCTCCAGATTTATTATTACTTGATATTAATATTCCTTATATGAATGGAGAGTTATTACTTCAAAGTTTAAGAAAATCAACTAATACTCCTGTTATTATGGTTACAAGTAAAAATAGTGAAACAGATGAAGCATTATCTATTTCTTATGGAGCAGATGATTATATAACTAAACCATATAATCCTAATATTCTTCTTTTAAGAATTGGAGCAGTTCTAAAAAGAATAAAGACAAATTATGGTGCAAACTCAAATAAGCTATCTTATAGAGATTTATTATTTGATGTTCAAAAAGGAATTATCAAAAAAGACAGTATAGAAATTGTCTTAACAAAAAACGAAATGATTATTTTTTCATATTTACTATCACACAAAAACAAAATTGTAACAAGAGATGAGCTTATGACTACTTTATGGGATAATACTGAATTTGTAAATGATAATGCTTTAACAGTAAATATTAGCAGACTTAGAAATAAATTAAAAGAAATAGGATATGAAGATGCAATAGATACTAGAAAAGGTCAAGGGTACATTTTGTCATGAAATTTAATAGTTTTCTAAAAGATAGATTATATTCTATTGTTACTGCATTATTTTGCTATTTTATAATTCTTTTAGTTTTACTGGCTTTTAAATCAGACAAATCTATTATTATAGCAATTACTATTATTTTACTTGTTACATATATATTATTATTTCTTACTGATTTTTTTAGGAAACAAAAATTCTATACTGATCTTTTAACAAATATAGATAATCTTGATAAGGCGTATCTTGTTTTAGAAACTCTTAATAGACCAGAGTTTTATGAAGGTGAACTTTTGTGTCAAGCATTATATGAAATAGATAAATCTATGAATGAAAATGTAAGAATAGAGAAAGAACAATTATTAGATAATAAAGAATATATAGAAATGTGGATTCATGAAGTAAAAAGACCTCTTTCCAGTTTAGTTTTAACTCTTAATAATCAAAAAAATATTTTAGATAGAAAAACTAAAAATATTTTAAAAAGATTAGAGGATTATGTAGATCAAGTTCTTTATTATGTAAGAAGTGAAAACGCTGAAAAAGACTATTTTATAAAAGAAGTTGATTTATCTAAAGTTATTAAAAATGTTGGAATTAAGAACATGGACGATTTATTAGATAATAAAGTAGAATTTATAGTTGATAAAACAAATTATAAAGTATTTACTGATTCTAAATGGTTAGAGTTTATTTTAAATCAAATAATAAATAATAGTATTAAATATAAAAGGAACATAGATAACTCTTATATTAAGATTTATGTAAAAGATAATCTTGATACCACAGTTTTAATTATAGAAGATAATGGTATAGGAATAAAGTCTAGCGATATAAGACAAGTCTTTGATAAAACTTTTACAGGAACAAATGGAAGAGAAAAAACTACATCAACAGGAATGGGATTATATATTGCTAAAAATCTTTGTAAAAAACTTGGGCATAAAATTGAAATTGAATCAAAAGAAAATGAATATACAAGAGTTTTTATTACTTTTGCTAAAAATAAATTTTATGATGTTTTAAAATAATGTTACAAAATTGTAATGTTCTGTAATATTGAACGAACGACAAAATGTTTTTTTTAGTATATCATTGTTAAGTGAAAGGAGAAAAATATTATGGAAAGCATTTTAAAAGTTGACAAAATTGAAAAATATTATGGTAGTCGTTCGTCTTTAACAAAAGCCATTGATAATTTATCATTTGAAGTCGATAAAGGAGAATTTGTTGCTATCATGGGAGCAAGTGGCTCTGGTAAAACTACTCTTTTAAATGTTATTTCTACTATTGATAATGTAACAAGTGGACATATTTATGTTGCAGGAGTTGATATTACAAAGTTGAAAGGAAATGAATTAAATAGATTTAGGAGAGAAGAACTTGGCTTTATTTTTCAAGATTTTAATTTGTTGGATACCTTAACAGCTTATGAAAATATTGCTCTTTCTTTATCAATTCAAAATGTGAGTGCTAAAGAAATTGATACAAAAATAAAAAAGGTTGCAGAAGAATTGGATATTAAAGATGTATTAAAGAAATATCCTTATCAAATGAGTGGAGGTCAAAAGCAAAGAGTAGCATCTGCTCGAGCTATTATTACAGATCCAAAATTAGTTCTTGCTGATGAACCAACAGGAGCATTGGATTCTAAATCAGCAAAAATGTTACTTGAAAAGTTTAATTATTTAGATGAGCTTGGAGCAACTATTTTAATGGTTACACATGATGCTTTTACGGCTTCCTACGCAAGAAGGGTAATATTCATTAAAGATGGTAAATTATTTAAAGAACTTCATAGAGGAAATGATACTCGTAAAGAGTTCTTTGATAAAATAATTGATGTTGTTACTTTACTTGGTGGGGATATGAATGATGCTTTGTAAGTTATCACTTAAAAATATCAAGAAAAGTATTAAAGACTATGCCATCTACTTTTTTACTTTGATTCTTGGTGTAGCAATATTTTATGTATTCAATGCTTTAGAAAGTCAAACTGTTTTAATGGATGTTTCATCATCAACCAAAGAAATTATTAAATTAATGATGACTATGCTTTCTAGTGTTAGCATCTTTGTATCATTTATTTTAGGATTTTTGATTATTTATGCCTCAAGATTCTTAATGAAAAGAAGGAATAAAGAATTTGGAATTTATTTAACTCTTGGTATGAGCAAACGAAAAATATCAATGATTCTATTCTTTGAAACATTATTTATAGGTTTTTTATCACTTATTGTTGGACTTGGACTAGGTGTAATACTCTCGCAATTTATGAGTCTATTTGTTGCTAATATGTTTGAAGCCGACTTAACTAAATTCGCATTTGTTTTTTCATCTTCGGCCTGTACTAAAACGATTATCTACTTTAGTATTATGTATTTAATAGTAATGATATTTAATACTTTTAGTATAAGCAAATGTAAGTTAATTGATTTATTACAAGGCGCTAAAAAATCAGAAACTATAAAACTCAAAAATCCTATTCTTTGTATACTTATATTTATAATATCTTGTATTATACTTGGGCGAGCTTATTATATCGTAGCTTTTGATACTCTTAGTTTACAATATGCGAAAGATATTATAAAACCTATATTAATGGGAGTAGTATCTACATTTTTCATTTTTTGGTCATTTTCAGGACTCATTTTAAGAATTACTCAAAGTAGTAAAAAATTCTATTATAAAGGATTAAATAGTTTTACTTTAAGACAGTTTTCAAGTAAAATTAACACAACTGTATTCTCAACCACTATTATCTGTTTAATGTTATTTGTTACAATTTGTTTATTGTCTTCTTGTCTCACAATAAAGAATTCTATGAATGCTAATATTAAAGAATTAGCTCCAGTAGATGTTATGTTTACAACAACTATGAATATGGATAAATATTATGATAATTTTAGAAGTTATGGTTGGAACGATAATCAAATTAAAAATTCGCATTATACAACAAAAGAAATGTTTAGTTTATTTGATTTTGATATTACTAAATATTTGAGGGATTATATTGAAGTTAATACTTATGCAACTCCTGATTTAACAATGAATCATACATTAGGATCAAAATTAAATCAAATTAGAACAAGTTTTCCTTTTCTACAATATGACACCATGGAATCAATAATGAAAATTAGTGATTATAATAAGGTTGCAAGATTCTATGGGAATGAAGAATATTCTTTAAATAGCAATGAGTATATGATAGTTGCTGATTTTAAGTCAATGATTGAAGTTAGAAATATTGCTTTAGAAAATCATGAGACAATAAACTTATTTGGACATACATTAAAACCTAAATATGATTCTTGCCAAGATGGCTTTGTCGAAATGTCTAGTAATCATATCAATACAGGAATAATCATAGTTCCAGACAATGTAATTGATGAAGATTATTTAATTCAAAATCATCTTATAGGAAATTATAAAACACAAGATAAAAATGAAATCACAGAAATAGAGAATAACATCAATACTTTAGCTAAAGATCCTAAATCGAAAGAATATCTTCTTCCAAGTGGAACAACAAAACTGTCAATTAAAGAAGCAACAGTTGGTCTTACTGCTATGGTAACATTTATTGGACTATATTTAGGTATTATATTCTTAATTAGTAGTGCAGCAATATTAGGATTGAAAGAGTTATCTGAAAGTAGTGATAATAAAGAAAGATTTAGAATGTTAAGAAAAATTGGTACAGATGAAAAAATGATAAATAAAGCATTATTTAGACAAATCGGAATTTTCTTTATGCTACCTTTAATACTTGCGTTGATTCATTCTGTTTTTGGAATAAAGTTTGCTATGGTAATATTAGAAGTATTTGGTGATGAGCAATTATTGCTATCAATTATAATGACATCAGTATTTATAGTATTTATTTATGGGGGATATTTCTTAATAACATATTATTGTAGTAAAAATATTATAAAAGAGAGATACTAAACAATAAAGAAATTTTATTTATTATTAATATAGCAGATCTATAATAAGATTTGCTTTTTTCATATTATAATATTTATAGAAAGACAAATAGTAATTTGTAAATTATATACAAAAATATCAAACTCTACAGATTGTATGGATACTTTTGATTGATTTTTTGTTATTATTAATTGTGAAAAGAGGGAAAAATATGAATCAAGAAAATGTAGGGAAATTTATTTCTGAATTAAGAAAAGAAAATAATATGACACAACAAGAATTAGCAGATAAATTATGTGTAACTGATAGAGCAGTTTCCCATTGGGAAAATGGAAGAAGATTACCAGATATATCATTATTAAAAATTATGTCTGAATTATTTAATGTATCAATTACAGAAATATTAAATGGGCGTAAAATGAATATAGAAGAATTAGAAAATCAAAAAGAATTAATTGATAAGTTAATAGATTATGAAAATTATAAGGAATATGAATATAAAACAAAACAAGCAAAAATAATTCCACTTTATATTATTGGATATGCAACATTGATTATGGTAAATAGATATGAAAATACAATGGAAGAAGTTATTATTGGAATGTTGTTAGCAACAAGTATTATTTCAAATATAGCTGCGTTAATTCTAATGTTAAATAATATGGTTAGACATGAAGAAATAAAAAAGAAAATTAATAATAAATAATATAAACTATATTAATTGTAAAAAACAAATTACAATTTAGTAATTAGTTAGAAAAATAGTAATTTGTAATGGTAGAAATATAAACTCTCACTATATGTCCTGTTAATATTTAATTGAGTTATATACAATATTTTTTGAAGGGAGATAAAATTATGAATCAAGATAAAATAGGAAAATTTTTAGCTAGTTTAAGAAAAGAAAACAATTTGACTCAAGAAGATATTGCTGAAAAATTAAATGTTAATGTTAAAAGTGTTAGTAGATGGGAAAACGGTAGAAATTTACCAGATCCGTCTATTATGAAAGAAATATGTAAAATTTATAATGTATCAATCAATGAATTATTTAATGGAGAAAAAGTAAAAAAATCAAATAAAGTAAGACAAATATTTTTGTTCTATATCATAGTTAGTTTAACTGGAATATTTATCCTCCCAACATTGGGAATTATAGCACCAGCATTTATTATAAGTGCTATATTATGTCCTATATTTGGTTTAGTTAAATTAATTGGATATATATTCAAATTTGATGTACCATTTGTAATGTTTGAATTTGGAAGTTATTCTTTAAATCCTGTTTTAGGTTTTGTACTATCAATAATTGTTGGTGTAGTATTATTTATAATTGGTGTTGTTTCATGGAAATTATTAATTAAATATATACATTTTGTAACAAATAAGAGAAAAAAATTATATATAGAGTTATAGTTTATTAATCATACAAATTACAATTTATCGATGAGATCAACTTTCATAGTTGGTCTTTTATTTTTAATAAATTACTTATAGAAATGGAGATGATAATATCGGGTTATTCCCTGAGAATAAAAAATTAAATAAAGATAAAGTATTAGAAAAAGAAAAAAAGAAACTTGAAAAACAACAACCAAAGTTTGTAATAAAGAAACAAATGAAAAGGAGAATTAAAAACTCTCAAACTTTTTCAAATGTTAAGTCAGTTGCAGATGATGGTTTAATAGAATTAAAAACTGGTGAAGTTGCTTCTTTGATTGAAGTTAAGGCTATTGATTTGTCATTAACAAGTAAATCTGAAAAGAACAACTTTTTTTATGCACTAAAAAGTTTATATCAAATAAGAAACTTAAATCTTAAATGTTATAAACTAGATCAAAAAATAAATTTAAATAATAATAAGATTAATTTAGAAGAATTAATAAATTATTATAAAGATGATTCACAAAAGGAAAAATTACTTGATGAAAGTAAAAGATTAATTGAAGAATTAGAAGAAAATCACTTCACTATCTCTAGTGTTTATTACTTAGTAGTAATTGCTAAAGACTTAAATACTTTGGAAAAACAATTAGATGAAATTGAAAAAATTATTTCTAACATAACTCCAAGAATTAATATGGAGGTTATTGATAACAGATTAGAAATATATAAATTTTTAACTAACTTATATATGAATCCAAAAGCATTGGATGATTTGATATGGAGTGATTTACCATCCTTAGTATCTCCACTTTCTCTCCAAGAAAAAACTAATATGCTTAAGATGGATGATAAAGATATTCAAATGGTAACTATAAAAAATATTCCACCATTTGTAGATGAGCTTTTCTTTGAAGAAATATTTAATGTTCCAGATGTAAGGGCTTGTATTAGTATTAAAGATGCTATTAGTCAAGATGAATTAGTCCGTTGGGTTAATTCTCAATATCAGTTCTTACTATCTGATAGAAGCACAACTAAGAAATTAAGTGATGCTACTGAACTTGATACTCAAAAGGAAAATTTTCAACAATTAATGGTAGAAATTAAAAATGGTGATGAAAAGATTAAAGAAGTATCTTTAACTTTAATAATTACTGGTACTAAAAAAGAAAGAGAAAATACTTTTAGAGATTTAAAACGATTAGTAGATAGATATCAAATAAAGTTAGATATTCCTAAATTAAGACAAATGGAATGTTGGCAAAATTATGATTTAACTACTACATCTTTAGATGATTATTCTATTTATTTACCAACACTAACTTTAAGTGCTGGTTTTCCATTTACTAAAACATATTTTAATGACTCTAGTGGTTATATGTTGGGAGTTGATTTACATACTTCACTTCCAATATTCTTTGATCCTTTTGTAATTAATAATCAAAGAACTTCTCATAATATTGCCATCGTATCATCAACTGGTGGTGGTAAAAGTTTTACTATGAAAAAAATGATTATTAATGAATATGCTCGTGGAACAAAAATTTTCATTCTCGATGCAGAAAATGAATATAAGAATTTGGTTATTTCAAATGGTGGAGAATACATTGATCTCTACTCTAAAAAGGGTGG
Source organism: uncultured Mollicutes bacterium (assembly GCA_900543055.1). Lineage (GTDB taxonomy): Bacteria > Bacillota_I > Bacilli_A > RF39 > UBA660 > UBA3789. Next base: position 19,576 of record UQQI01000013.1, on the reverse strand, counting down.
TATTATTAATCCACTCCAAATAAGATATATTCCTAGTGATGATGAAGATAAGGAAACAAAAGAAACTGATTGTCCTTTAGCAAAACATTTAGGTTTTCTAGAGGCTTTTTTTAAAACTGCTTTTGAAGATATTACGGAAAAAGAATTAGTTATGCTTTTGTCAGTAGTGGAGTCTTTATATAACACTAAGGGAATATTTAAGAATACTTCAATTAATACTTTACAAAGTTTAAGTCCAAGTGATTATCCAATATTTAGTGAGCTATATGAATATTTACCAGTTTATAAAAAACAAATAGAAAGCAATGAGAAAAAGAAATTAATCGATCAATTAGAAATTTTAGTATCAAGATTTTTAACTGGTACTGATTCATTCTTATTTGATGGTCATACAAATATTGATTTATCAAACGATTTAATTGCTTTCAATTTACAGGAATTATTATATAGTGGAAATCAAAGATTAATTAATACGCAAACATTAAATTTACTTACTTACCTAAATAATAGTATCGTTGCTAATAAAATTCAAAATGAAAAATTAAGCAAAAAGAAAAAACATATTAGTATTGTGGTTGATGAATTTCACTTATTTATAGATGAAAAGAATAATGAGGTATTAAAAAACTTTGGGCAACTTGCAAGAAGAGTTCGTAAGTATTCTACTAATCTAATAGTAAGTACCCAAAGTGTTAAAGATTTTGTTGGTAATGCTAGTGTGTTAAGACACGCAACTGCAATTTTTAATAATTGTCAGTACACTATGATTGGTATGTTAAAAGAAGATGATTTATTGGCATACCTAGAATTATTTAAAAATAACCCATTAACTGATACTCAAAAAGCCTTTTTATTGTCAGCTAAACGAGGAGAATTTTTACTTAATGTTGATAATAAAAATAGACTTAGAGTTTGGATTCGTGCTACTGAATTAGAACGAGAAATGATGGGAGAAAGTTAGGAGGCTGATATATTGAGTACAAGATCAAGAATTGCAATAAAGCAAAAAGATAATACTTATAAATCTATTTATTGTCATTGTGATGGTTATCCAGAATATAATGGTGTCATACTTTATTATCATTATAGTGATCCAATGAAGATTAAACTTTTAATGAGTTTAGGAGATATTTCTTATTTAGGAGAAAATGTTTTACCAGATACTACTAAAACGCATACTTTTGATGAAAGACAAGACGATGTTACTGTTGCTTATCATCGTGATCGTGGTGAGGATTTACATTTTAATGTATTTACTGATAAAGATGATTTAATAGATTATTTTAAAAACTCAGATCAAGATTATTTATATCTTTATGAAAATGATAAATGGTATATTGCTGAAAATAATAAAGAAATTAATTTAGTTCCACTAGAGGATTATTTACTAGAAAAAAATTATATAGATGCTCCAGCAAAACCATATACTTATGAAGATGAGTTAGCAGTTGAATTAATGAATTATGCTAGAGATTTTGATTATTACGAATATAAGGATATTTATTCAAATGATGAAGATGCTTTTAACGATATGAAACACAATTTGCTAACAAGCAAAGATACAAGTAATATGATTGATTGGTTAAGTAATGATATAAATATAATGGCTACTGAAAAGGATTTGTCTGATAAGAATATGTCTGATTTATCTAAACAAGCATTTAATTTAATTAATAAACTTAACCAACATTTAAAAGTATTAGAAAAAGAAAAAACAAAAGAAGTTGATTTATAATGAAAAAAATAATTAAACTTCTTCTTTCTTCTACTACTGGTATTATAATTTTATTTTTAATTATATTAGTACCAGTATTAATGATAATGGATTTCTTTGGTGCTAATATTACTGATGGCTATATAGAAAATAATAGTGAGTATGCAGAACAATATAGAGCAGTTGCTAATAAGTATATCAAGTCAAAAAGTGGTTATGTATCTTTAGAAAGAATTTTATATTTCTATCTTGCTGATACTACACTCTCTTTCGATGAAATATATAATGATAATTTAGATAAAGAATCTAAAAAATTAATTCCAATTAGTCAAGTATGTGAATTATCAAAATATAAAGTTTTAGATGTATGTAAAAGCAATAATATTTCTACTAGTGGGCAAATCGATGAAGAACAAGCCAAACCGTTTGCTCCACCAATAAATTTTGCTAGTTCAACTATAACTAGTTTTTTTATGGAAGAAAGAGTTGTTTATGGTAAAGCAAATGTTCATAAGGCTTGGGATATTGCATCGCCAGCTCAAAGTCCAGTTTATTCTACTTGTGATGGAACAATAGAAAAAGTTTCTTTTCTGTACTCTAGTAATTCAATAGATACTAACGACAAACAAGGTGGAAATATTATTAAACTTAGTTGTGAAGTTGGTGATAAAAAATATACGGTTTTGTATGGACATTTATTTCCTAACAGTTCAAAAGTTAATGAGGGACAGCAAGTAACTAAAGGACAGCAAATTGCAGGAGTTGGTACAACTGGTTATTCGACTGGTAACCATTTACATTATCAAGTTTCACTAAATGGACAAGTTATTGATGGTATGAGTTTGGTAGATTTTACTTATGAAAATTCTAATTATTCTTCAGACTTTAAATTACCAGATTCTAACTTACCATCCTATAAAAATTAAAGAAAATAAAATTTTAGGATGAAAACACAAAACAAAAACACCTTAAAGAATATAGAAAATATTTAATATCATCCTTTAGATGAGCCTACGAAGTAGGATGAATTTCGTAAGTACGAAATAAGTCTTACACAACACTAAACCCTTATGAAATAAGGAAATGTTTAGTGTTAATGTGTAAGTTTCTTATCCTGCTTTTTTCTATATCTCATATTTTAATGTGTTTTCATCCTATTTATAGATTGGAGGTCTTATGAGAAGATTTGATTTTTGGTTGCCAATAGATTTATTTAATAGAATAAATTTAATGGCTAAACATTATAAAGTTTATACATCAAAAATGATGATACAACTTTTAGAAATGGGATATTTAGAAATGATTAAACAAGGAGGTTATGATAATGAAATTAACAATAAATAAATTAATTGCAAATGATATGATAAATTATGGTATGGATAAGACTAGTAGTTTTAACTACATTGTTTCTTTGAATTCATACTTAGAGGAATACGATGAAGAATCGCAAAAATATATAAAAGAAAATTTAGATGATATTAAAGATGATATTGAAAGAAATGAATGTGTTGCTGATTTAGTAGTTGAAAAAAATGATGATGATATTGATTTTAATATGGTCTTTTATTGGGGATACTTATTAACTCAAACAGAAAAAATAGTTTATGAAAATGCTAAAAGAAATAATATAGAATTAGACTTTGAAGATATTAAAGACATAGCAAGTGAGATTTTAGATGATGATGCTTTTAATGATGATATAACTAATCGTTTAAAAAATTACGATAAAGAACAGGAGTTATAATTAATGAAAGTTCGTTTATATACTGATGAAGAAATTAATAAACTAAATAATTCTATTTTTGTTAGAAGTGTTAAATATAAAAGAGAGATTGAATACGATCCATTATTTAAGTTATGGACTATTGTCATGAAACATGATTTACCAGAACTCTCAGCAAGAGAAATATTTGCTCGTGGAGGAATTGATATTAATATAGTTCATAAAAAACTACCACAACGAAGAATTAAAGAATGGATAGATAATTATAAAAAGTTTGGTATAAGATATTTTTTACCAGAAGATGAATATTATCAAAGTATTACTTATGAAAAAAATAATAAAGTACATTATGATACTATGAAAATGCAACTAATGGATTTCGTTTTAAAAAGATTAAAGGAAATTAAATTAGATGAAAATAGATAAGCATATATATTTTAATAATGAAGAATATGCCCGTATATTAGATTATAAAGAAAAAAATAAATTGTCTTTTTCAGAAGCAGTTTGTTTTCTCTCTATCTCTGCTTTAAATAGTAATGATATTTTAGATAGAATTAATTTTTTAGAATCTCGTTTAGATTATCTAATTAAAAAGATAAATATTATTTATTCGTTAGAAGAACAGATTTATTCTGATATGAATTTTGATAATTTAACCGATCCTAAGAAAAGTAAGCCTTTAATAGAGTTTAATAAAAAATTAAGGAACACTAATATAAATGACTAAAAGTCCTAAAGTAATATTTAATTCTATCTTTACTCTTGCTATAAATAATCCTGATAGTAAATATAAAAATCATAGTAAAAGTATTAAAAGAGTTCAAAAAATGTATGATTACTATACTAATGAGGAAAAACGAGCTATGTCTATGTATGATTATTATACTGGTAAATTAACGAAAGAAGATACAATGAATCTTATTAAAGAAGATGGTACATTTGCTACTGAAAAAGAAGTTGAAAAAAGGAAAAAATTAGCAGTTAAATATTTAGAAAATTCTAATCTTTGGCAAGGTGTATTATCTTTTAATAATGATTATATTAATGAGAATATTGATATTCATAAATTAGAAAAAGAATTAGCCACTAATATATTACCTAAATTTTTTAAAAGATGTGGTTTTAAAGATACTAATAAAATGTTTTATCAATTAGCACTTCATACTGATACGGATAACTTACATTTTCACTTTTCTTTTATGGAGAAAGAACCTAATTATATTTATCATAAAAATAAAATTGGATATCGTAGATCTGGTGAATTATCACAAAATGAAATAGACTTTTTAAAATCACAAGTAGTTCATACGATTGAAAAAGAAAAAATATATACACCTTTATTAAAAGAAACTAATAAAGAAATTGAAGAATTAAAAAAATATTTTAGTCCTAAAGAAAAAAACTATTTATTACGAGATAAAAAAGATTTAATTTTAGAAGAAAAAATATTAAGATTAGGACAATTACTTTATAAGGAAAGATATGATAATGACTCTAAAATTAAGTATGGTTCAATTAAAGATAAAGAAATTATTAATCTTACTAAAGATATAAAAAATTATTTGTTTTCAAAGAATAATGATAACTTTAAATTAGAATATAATAATTTTAAAGAATCTCTTAATAAAATAAATAACTATTTTTATAAAATAAACGAAGATAATAATATTAAAGATATTGTAGTTGATACTACTTTAACTGATAGTAAAAATAAGTATATAGATAATTATATATATAATGCCATTGTTAATTATGCTAATTACAATTATAAGAAAGAATCTAAAAATGTTACTAAGATAAAAGAAAATGATATTATTCAAGAAATAATATTAAAGCACTATCTTGATAATAAAAAACAAACAAGAAAAGATATATTAAAAACTTACTTTACTAACACTAATTCTAAACAAAAATTTAGAAACAAACAAGAAATTGAAAATGCCATTAAAAGTATAAATGATGAGATGGATGAGGCTCAAAAAGAATTTTCTAAACTTTTTATATCAAATGACTATACAAAGTAATTGCAATTATTGTCTAAAGATGTTATTATACAGTTGTAGTAAATAAATATTACTACATAAACCATTTAACTTTACTGCTCATAAGCACTCCTTTCCATGTGCTTAGTAGTAAAAACCATAATAGTCGCTAGTACAGGGCTATTTTTTTTTGTATTAAAAATTAAAAAAATAAAATAAAAAATTATTTTTTTAATGTTATAATATCTACAGACGATTGGAGATGGACTATATGAAGAAGTTTTTCAAATGTATATTAATTGTATTATTATGCCTAATAGTTGCACTTATACCGTTAGTAATTAACATTGCCTTTAAATTTGATTTTAAAATTTGGTGGCTAGAAAGTGAGTGGTCTGCAGGTGATGCTTTGAGTTTTTACGGCACTGTATTATCATTTATAGGCACAATTTCACTTGGAATTGTAACAATTTGGCAAACTAAAAAATCAAACGAAATTAGCAAAAAGTTATTAGATAAAGACTTACTAGAATCGATTGATTTTATATTGATAGAAAATAAAATTGAAGTAAATAAAAAAGAAAATAATGATTCTACTATAATTCACTCCACTCATCATAGACCAGATTATGGTGCAACTGTGTTAATAGAGCCGTTTGATGAAACACCTTTAAAGTTTAATGAATATTTAATAAAATTATATTTTAAAAATTCGTCTGAAAAAAGCCACATAAAAAACATTGAATTTGTAGATTTTTTGTGTGTACAAGATCCTAACAAAAATGGATTACATTGGGAAGATGGTTCAAACAATCCAATTTCACAAGAATTAAAAACAGACTTTTCTGGTAATAAGAACATTCATGTTAATTGGATATCTTTTAATGAATTTTATATACAGTTAAAAATATATTGTATTCCAAGAACGACTTTTGATTGTATGATGAGTAATAAAGTTGATGCTTGTTTTATTTTTCAAGTAAAAATAATAAATCATCTTGATATTGAAAGTAATATATTATATAAAATTAGAGTTTCTAAAAACGATTACGGACAATTTGATGTAGTTGGCACAGATACTTCATTCATTGATAATTAAGACAAAGGAGGAATGTTATTGAATAAAATTGGAAAAAGATTAAAACAAGAAAGATTAAAAAATAATTTAACTTTAGAAACACTATCTAATATGACTAACATTTCTATATCTACATTAAGTAATATAGAAAATGATAAAATAGAAAATATTAGTGGTGTTTTTTTATATAGATTAAGTAAAGCATTTAATATAGATTATGATTATTTACTTAGGTTAAGGTGGGATATATTTCCTACCTTTTTATATGAAAGGAAATCTTCTGTTGGATACAAATAAAATATTCAATGAAGATTGTTTGTTAGGTATTAGAAAAATACCTGATAACTCTATTGATTTAGTAATTATCGATCCACCTTATGACATTTGTACTAAAGGTGGAAAAACTGGTAACTCAAGAGTTGCTAAAGAAGTTAAAAGTTTAGAAAAAGAATTAATAGATAATAATTTAACTGATGGATTTGATATTTCTATTCTAGATGAGTTAATTAGAGTTATGAAAAATATAAATATTTATATATGGTGCAATGGTAGACAAATACCACTTTATATAAAATATTTTATTGAACAACTTGATTGCAAATTAGAAATTATTATTTGGGGTAAAACTAATCCTATGCCCCTTTATAGTAATAAGTATTTAGGTGATAAAGAATATTGTTTATATTTTAGAAAAAAAGGTTTTTGTCAGCCTAAAAACTATGAAGATGCCAAAACAATCTATTTATCTACTATTAATATAAAAGATAAGCAAAAATATGGGCATCCTACAATAAAACCACTTCCACTTATAAGGAAGTTAATAAGAAACAGTTCTAACGAAAATGATATTGTTTTAGATTGTTTTATTGGAAGTGGTACAACAGCTGTTGCAAGTATTTTGGAAAACAGAAAATTTATAGGATTTGAAATTAATAAAAAGTATTATGATATTGCATTAAAAAGAATATCAGAAACAAATAAGGAGGATGATAATTAATGGAAAATAAATACGATGAAATAAAAGAAAAACATCAACAAAGAGTAAATAACTTTCCAATGATGTTTGCTTTTTCTCAAGAACAGTTATACGATGGCATGAAAAAACTAGGCTTAAAATCAACTGATACTGATAAAATTTATGATATGGGTATGGGTTGTTTTATAAAAAAGACAGATATCGATGCCTATAATAAAATGTGGTTGGAAATAAGAAAAGAACATAATGATTTAATTAATGCTGATAAAACTGGTGATGGTTATATTAAGGATATGTTTGTAAGTGAACTTGAAAATCATGAGTATAGTTATACCCATGATTTAGATGAAACATTAAATGCCTTAGAACTAACTAGGGAGCAAGTTTTTAATAGTCCTACTTTAAGTCATGGATTAGAACTTGCTAAAAAAGAAGTTTTACAGAAAGAATCAGAGGTTGATTATGAATATGAATAACATAGAAGAAAAATTTGATGATTTGCAATCAATTCTAAATTCATCTAAAGAATTTAGTTTTAAGAATGATTCGATTTTAAAATTAAAACAATATTATGGTAATAAAGAAATTTATTTAGATTTATCTAAAATAGATATTAATATGTTTGAAGATTTATATTATGATCCAGAAAAAGAATTAGATGACATGGAGGATTATGATTTATAGAAGTAATTTAGTGAGGGATAGACTATGAGTTTATCCCTTATTATCTTACTTACTATACTAATAATTTTTCTAATATGTTTTATTTATATAGAACCAATTATTTCAAAACATAAAATTAAAAATAATAATGAGTATGGTTCAGCTAGATTTTCTACATTTAATGAAATAAATAAGAATTTTACAAAAGAAAAAATCAGCAATATTAATGAAGTTGGTTTCCCAGTTTATTATGATAAAAATATATCTCATGTTTGGTTTGATAAAGAAACTCCTCATTATGTTTATTTAGGATCAAGTGGTTCTGGTAAAAGTGTAACAGCAGTTATTCCTATGATTAGTTTTATTGCAAATGCTAAAGTTAAGAGAAGTATATTTGTAACAGATCCTAAAGGAGAAATTTATCATACTACATCTAAAATGTTAAATGATAAGGGATATAAAGTTTTAACAATAGATTTTAGACACCCAGAACTTTCTAATCATATTAATATATTAGAGCCTATCATATGTGAATATGAAAATTATATTAAGTATGACAAATTAATGAAAGATACTTTAGATAATGATTTAAAACTAGAATATCAAAATAAATCAATATCTAGTTATGCAGAAACTAATAGATTAATAACTTCTTTGGCATCTATGATTACCTATGATAAAACACAAGGCAAAGATCCCTTTTGGAATAATAGTGCTAAAAATTTATTAGAGGGTTTAATTGGTTTCTTTTTAGAAGAATATAAAGATGGAAAAATTAAAAGAGAACAAATAACAATGACATCTATTCGTAAATTTCAAAATTCTACTATGGAAGATAAAAATGCTAAAAAGTTTAAGTTTTATATAGAGCAAAAGCCTTATGGAAGTAAATCTAAAGATAGTTTAATACCAATACTATCATCTAGTGAAAATACATATAAATCAATTACTAGTGTTTTTAGTGAGAAAATGGCAATATTTGATGATGTTAATGTTGCTAATGTAACTAGTAAATCTGATTTTGATTTTGATATATTAGGTAAAGAACAATCAGCACTATTTGTTATAGTTCCAGATGAAGATAAAATTTATTATACTCTTGTAACTATTATTTTAGGACTTTTATATAAAGAACTAGTAAAACTTGCTAACTCCACTGAAAACAAAAAATGTCCTATTGAGATCGACTGGATATGTGATGAATTTTCTAATTGTCCACCACTTGTAGAACCAAGTATAGAATCAATAATTTCTGTTGCTCGTTCAAGAGGACTTAGATACCATTTGTTTATTCAAAGTTTAAGTCAATTAGATAATGTTTACGGTAAAGAAGTCGCACAAATAATACTTGACAATTCTGGGATGGCTTACTTGAAAACAAACACTATGGAAACGGCTGAAGCAATAAGTAAACGCTTAGGTCGTATGACCTTAGAATCTTCTTCTATAAGTCAATCTGTAAGTTTGACTAATTATAATGGAAACAAATCAACATCCTTAATAGGTCGTGATTTATTAACACCAGATGAAGTTAAAAATTTGCACTATAAAACTATTATATTTCCAAATATAGGTTATCCAATATTTAGAGATACTGTTATATATAAAAAATTATCTTGTTATTCAAGTGGTGAATTAAAAAGAAAAATAACTCCACTTGAAGATTTAAGTTATACATATTTTACGGTTGAAGATATACAAACAAAATATGATAGATTATATAGGAATAGAAATAACAAAGAGATAAATAAAGAAGAACTTTCATTTTATGACAAATTTAAGACTGAAGAAATTAATAAGTTAAATAATATTGTTAATGTCGTTAATGATTTATTAAAAGATAAAATTAAATTATTTGAGTTTAAAGAAAATAATAATCGTACATTTGCCAGTTTTGAATTAAAAGAACCATTAAATACAAAGGAATCAATATTTCTAAAAGGTAAAATAAATAAAGAAGTATATCATTTAGAAATTGATAATGGTAATAATACTAAATCTACTATAGAAATTCATTTAAAAAATCCGTTAGAAAAAGATAATTCTCTACAAAAAGAGATAATTAAAACAGGTGGTGCTAATGAATAAGTCCAAAAACTTTGACATAGGTTTTATTGGAGGTAAATCTAAATGCTAGAAAAAGATATAGAAGTTAGATTTAGTACCAAACAATTACCTTTTGAATATAAGTTATTGGAATATAGGCTAATTGTTAATAAAGAATTATACGATGAAAAAGTTATTGATTTAAGAACATATAATGAAATGGAAAATTCTATTATGGGAAGACTTAGGAAAATAAGAAACGAATACCTATTGAATAAAAAAGATGATTTGACAAAAAGTGATTATGGAGCTACCATTCAAGCATCCTAGTTATCTTGAATTTTAGGAACATATGAAAGGAAGTGCTATTTATGGAAATTAAAAAAGCAAGAGAAGATTTAAGAAAAGGAAAAACAATTTATGATATGAATCTAAAGGTTGCATATTATGGTCGTGTTTCAACTGATAAAGATGATCAATTAAATTCGCTAGAAAATCAACAACATTATTTTGAAGATATGATTAAAGAAAACTCTAATTGGATTTTTACTCGTGGTTATATTGATGAAGGAATTAGTGGTACAGCTGTTAAAAATCGTGATTCTTTTTTGAAAATGATTGAGGATGCAACCTTAGGAAAAATTGATTTAATATTAACAAAAGAAATTTCTAGATTTTCTAGAAACACTGTTGATAGTATTAAATATACAGAATATTTATTAAAACAAGGTGTTATAGTATATTTTTTATCTGATAATTTAAATACGATTCAAGAAGATGCTGAATTTAGACTTACTATTATGTCTAGTATGGCACAAGATGAAGTTCGTAAATTATCAGAAAGGGTTAAGTTTGGTATTAATAGAATGATCAAGGATAGAAAATTAATTGGTGGTAACTTAACAGGATATTATAAAAAGAATGGAATATATGAAATTAATCCAAATGAAGCACCACTTATAAAATATTTATTTACTACTTATGCAAGTGGTAGTCTTGGCTTAAAAAAAATTGGTGAAGAACTAGCACAAATGGGATACTTAAATTCAAAAGGAAAACCATATTCTCAAACAGCACTTGCAAAGATGCTTTCTAATCCTAGATATAAAGGATTTTATACTGCAAAACTTACTGAGGTAGAAGATTATAAAACTCATAAAAAGAAAAAAATACCTAAAGAAGAACAAATTATAGAAAAAGATGATAGAATTCCAGCTATTGTATCAGAAGAACTTTGGGACAAAGCAAATGCTTTGCATGAGAGAAGAAAAAAATTACCATCTAGGCACGTACTTAATTCTGAAGAACACATAAAAAAATATAAATATTCGGCTAAGTTATATTGTAAAGATTGTAATAGTATATTTATTCGTAATGGTGGATCAAATCGTTCTTTAAATCCAACATGGGCTTGTAAAACTTATAAAACTGAGGGAGTATCAAAATGTGAATCTCCAATTATAAAAGAAAGTTATCTTGATAAAATATTTGTTGATCTATTTAGTGATTTCATTAAACATAAAAAAGATTATTTGGGACAAGTTTTATCAGAATATAAAAATATTGTTAAAAATTTTACTGATGAATTGGATACAGAAGAAATAAAAAGAAAGATAGAACAAATTGATAAACAAAAAGATAAATTATTAGATTTAAGTTTAAAAGGTATGATTGATGACTTTGAATTTAAAAAACGAAATGATAAATTTAATACTGAATTATTCAATTTACAAAAGCAAATAGACAGTTCGGAAAGTCAAAACTTAGAGGAAGAAAAAATGCGTAAAAAATTAAATGATATTGAATCTTGCTTAAGTGCAAAATTGGATATTAAAGAAAACTTACCTTATTTAGTAAATTTACTAGTTGATAAGGTTATAGTTGAAAAAGTAAATGGGGATAGAAAGCATATAAAATTATCTATTTATTTTGATTTTAATACACCAGATATTGATATAGATTTAGATATGAATACAAAAAACGAACTTAAGTCTAGGTCGTTACAAACACTTGCTTGTAGAAGGCAAACTTCTGTCTTAAAGTGTTCGTGTATTGATACAAAGCAATCCGGGGTTTGTGAAATTAGGTCAACTTCTTGGGAAAGAAAAATTATTTTCCTATATTGATAAATTTGGTTTTGGTAATAAGACAGGAATTGATCTTTCAGGAGAAGCAACAGGTATTTTGTTTCCAATCAATAAAATTGGAAATGTTGAACTAGCTACTACTGCGTTTGGACAAGGTATAAGTGTTACTCCTATACAGCAAGTGGCTGCAGTTTCTGCTGTTGTTAATGGTGGAGTGTTATATAAACCTTATATTGTAAAAGGAATAAGTACTAATACTAATAGTAGTGTAAAAGAGTTTTCTAAAAAAAAGGTACGTCGTGTTATTAGTGAAAAAACTAGTGAGATAATGCGACTTGCACTTGAGAGTGTTGTGGCTTATGGTGGTGGAAAAAGTGCTTATATTGAAGGATATAGAGTAGGTGGAAAAACAGGTACTGCTCAAAAAAGTAGTAATGGAGTATATTTAGTTAATAATTATATAATGTCATTTATGAGTGTTGTACCAGCGAATAAACCAGAAGCAGTTTTATATCTTGCGATTGATAATCCTAAAAATACAGCTATGTTATCATCTTATACAACAACTCCAATTGCAAGACGTATACTTTTAGACATAATAGATGCTTTAGATATTAAAAAACAAGATGGAGAACTTGAAAAAGAATTAGAATGGAACGATAAAGAATATATTACTGTACCAAATGTTATTGGAATGAGTCTTGATATGGCTAAGAAATCATTAAGTGATTTTGACGTTCAAGTTGTAGGTGATGGTGATAAAATAACTTATCAAAGTATAGATGAAGGTGAAAAAATAGAGATTGGTTCTCGAATTAGAATACTTTTAAAATAAAAGTTTATTTGTTTTATTTATTATGTTAAAATTATTTTGGTGATACTATGAATGAGACAATTGGGGAAATTGGTGGTCACAATGATCAAAAAAGAAGAATTCGTATAAAAAGAGAACAAAGAAAAAAATTAGATGAGTATGAAGAAGAAAGAGAAATAAAAGATTTAGAAAAGAAAGTAAAAAAACAACAATTGTTAACTTTAATTAAAGTTTTACCAATAGCAGTTGTTGGTGGAACAATAAAAACAATTTATGATACAGGAAAGAAGTCATCTGGTAAGAAAAGTGTATCAAGTGATGGTGTTATAATTGAAGAAAATAATGATGGTATAACACAACTTGATAGAGATTATGATGTTAGTGATTCAAAAGAAAAACAATTTATAGAAGAGGCTACGAGTAAGAAAAAGATAGTTACTACTCCAACTGGTGAGAAAGTAGTAGTTGATTTACCAAAGGCTAGAAAAGAAGAAAAGAAAACGTTTTTTGAAGAATTGTTTTTTCCAACAGAAGCAGAAAAGAAGCCTAATGAAATTTCTATTAATGGAGAAGTAAAAAAAAATGACGAAGAGAAATTAACTCCTTTTACTGGTATCTCTATTAGTAGTGATACTGATTATAGTGATACTTTTTATGATACGATAGAAGACTTAGATATTGATAGTGATATGTTACCTGACTATATGAAGGAAAAGATAGAGAAATTAAAATCAAGAAAAATAGTTGAGGAATACGAAAAAGAACTTAAAAATATTAGATATGAACTTAGAAATTTAGTATTTGAATATAGTATTTTAGAAGAAGAAAGTGACAATATTATAATTAGTGATGAGGCTAATATAATACTTGATAAGTTATCTCTTATTATTGATAAATTGGAAGAGTTAAAACAAAAAATAAAAATAGATGATATTAGTAAGTATGATGATAATTATATCTATACTTTAATAGAAGATTATTTGGATGAGTTTAAGAATGGAAATGTTGTTTCTAAGATAAAAGACTCTCCAATATATATAGAGGTTGCTTCTAAGATTGATGAACTTGATAAAAGAAAAGATTCTTTAAATGATAAGTTAACTGAGAAGAAAGAAAAATTAGAAGATAAAAAAAGAAAATTTAATGAGTTTAAAGAAAAATATTATAATATTAAGAAGATTAATAAAGATTTATTAGAATTTCAATATGAGCAAGAGAACTTATTAAAAGAAGTTAGAGAAAAAGTAAAGAATGCTACTACTGTTACAGAAAAGGTTCAAGTAGAGGTTGCGGCTATGAATAGACAGAGCAGACGTCTTATGAGAATTCTTAGTTTACAACTTTTTTTACCAGGTCCTAGATTTGCTAAGAGTATGGCAACTAATACTGCTTTATATTTATATTTTTTAAATAACTTAAGACATCCAAAATTAGTTAATAAGAAGTATAGGGTAGTAAAAGTAGAAGACTATAGTAATGATTTAGAATATAGTTTGAATTCTATTGAAAATGCTCAAAATCTACTTAGTAAAACAAGCAGTCAAATTAGAAAAATGCTTGATGAAATGGAGTATGAGTTTAAAGATTATTTAGGAGTAATACCTGATGTAGACGAAGTGCTTAGTAATTTAAGAAAAATTAAGAGTGAAATAGAAGAAAAAGAATATGAAATGCAAAAAATAAAAGAAGAGCAAGAGAAAGTTTTGGAAGAAAATAATAGTAAAGTATTAAAGCGTGGAGAGTATCCTATGTAAAGTTATTAGTAAAATTGTCTAATTTGGAATAAAAAAATATTATTTATGATATAATGTTTAAGGAATGGAGGAGTATACATGCTATTGTTAACTAAAGCAATATTTGTTATTATGATTGGTTTTTTGTCATCAGCAATATTAGGTTTAGTAATGGTTCCATTATTAAAGAAGATGCGTGTTGGACAAAGAATATCAGTGTTTGTTGGTGAGACTCATAGAAAAAAAGAGGGAACACCTACTATGGGAGGATTAATTTTTATAATTCCTACGTTACTCGCAACACTTTTGTTAATTATTACAGGAAAGATTAGTTATACATCTAATTTAGGTATTGTTTTACTGGTATTTATTGGATATACGTTTATAGGTTTTCTTGATGATTTTCTATCAATAAAGAAAGGTAATAATGAGGGCCTTACAGTTTATCAGAAATTATTTATGCAGGTATTGATTGCTATTGGTTTTTTCTATATATATATGAGAAATGGTGGTCAAACTGCATGGGTTGTTGGAACACTAAAAATTGATTTAGAACTTGGATGGCTATATGGGCTTGCAATATTATTTGTTTTAGTTGGGGCAAGTAATGCTGTTAATTTAACAGATGGGTTAGATGGTCTTGCTGGTGGACTTTCTGCTATAGCATTTATTGCTTTTGCATTAATTTCCTTGTCAGTTGGTTTTGAAGATATTGGACTTTTCAGTTTAATGTTAGTAGGAAGTTTAATGGGATTTTTAGTTTATAATACGCATCCTGCTAAAGTATTTATGGGAGATACAGGTTCTCTTGCTTTAGGAGCAGTAATGGGTGCAATAGCAATACTTACTCATAGAGAACTTACGCTACTTGTAGTTGCATCTATCTTTGTTGTAGAGACATTATCAGTTATTTTACAAACATTTTGGGTTGTTGTTTTTAAGAAAAAAATATTCTTAATGACACCATTACATCACCATTTTGAAAAGCTTGGTTGGTGTGAGACTGATATAGTTAAATTATTTTGGGTATTAGGTCTTGTACTTGCAATGGCAGGAATAATATTTGGAGTTTGGGTTTAAACATCATATTTGATGTTTTTTTCTTTATAGTCGTGATATACTAATAATGAGGAGGGTATATGAAAAAGAATACTTGGAAATATTATAATGAAAAAGAAATTAACGAATTAAATGAAGTTAGTGATGCTTATAAAATATTTATAAGTAGTAGTAAGACTGAAAGAGAAGCAGCTAAAAATATCATTAAACTTGCGGAGAGTCATGGTTTTAGAAATTTGGATTATTATATTGGAAATAATTATAAATTGACTAGTGGTGATAAAGTATATGTAAATAATAGGGATAAGAGTGTTGCTTTATTTATTATAGGTGACGAAGATATTACTAATGGAATTAATATATTAGGAGCTCATATTGATTCTCCAAGACTTGATTTAAAGTCAATTCCATTATATGAAGATAGTGAGTTTGCTTATTTTGATACACATTATTATGGTGGTATTAAAAAATATCAATGGGTAACACTTCCTTTAGCACTACATGGAGTTGTTGTTAAAAAAACAGGTGAAAAGGTATTTATTAATATCGGTGAAGATGATAATGATCCTGTTGTTGGAATTACTGATTTACTTCCACATCTTGGTCGCGAACAATTAAAAAAAGAAGCTGATGAGGTAATTATGGGTGATAATTTAGATGTACTTATTGGAAGTCGTCCTCTTAAGTTAGATGATAAAGATAAAGAAGAGCTTGTAAAAGAAAATATTTTAAATATTTTAAAAGAAAAATATGCTATTATTGAAGATGACTTTTTATCTGCTGAGATTGAAGTTGTTCCAGCAGGAAAAGCAAGAGATTTTGGACTTGATAAGTCTATGGTTATGGCATATGGTCAAGATGACAAGGTATGTGCATTTACTTCACTAAAGGCTTTTTTAGATATTAGTAAGTGTCGTAAAACTATTAGTTGTATTTTAGTTGATAAAGAAGAAATTGGTAGTGTAGGAGCAACAGGAATGGAGTCTTCATTTTATGAAGATGCTTTAAGAGAAATTTGTTCACTTCTTGGTAATGATAGTATTACAGCACTTGGTCGTGTATTTAAAAATTCTAAGATGTTATCAAGTGATGTTACTGCAGCATATGATCCACTTTATGCTGATGTTTCAAATAAGAGATGTGAAACTTTCTTTAACAGAGGAGTATCATTCTGTAAGTATACAGGTGCTCGTGGTAAGAGTGGCTCTAATGATGCTAGTTGTGAGTATATTGCTGAACTTAGAAAAATTATGGATGAAAATAACGTTAAATTTCAAATTACAGAAATGGGTAAAGTAGATGCTGGTGGTGGCGGAACCATTGCTTATATCTTAGCAAATAAAAATGTTAGTGTAATTGATTGTGGAGTAGGAGTACTTAGTATGCATGCTCCATGGGAAGTAACTTCAAAGTCTGATATATATGAAGCATATAAATGTTATAAAGCATTCTTAAAAGATGCTTAAAAAAATACTGGTATTTGTTTACCAGTATTTTTTAGTGTTTATAAGCTATATCTCTATAATCTTTTAATTCACGTGAACGGAATGGATGTCTTAGTTTTCTTAAGGCTTTTGCTTCAATTTGTAATATTCTGATTTTTGAAACATTATATAATTTTCCAACATTGTTATGAGTTAATTGCTCACCATCTATTCCATATAGATATTTAATAACTTTATTTTCACGTTCTGATAAAGAACCTAAAGCAAAGTCCATTTTTTTATTAAATTCTTTATAAATTACGTTGTCCTCGTATTTATAATCAACACTTAATATTTCATTACTTAAGAAGTCATTAGCAATTGTATTTGTGATTATCATTTCAATGTAATTTCTTATGTTTTTAGGAGATAATTCTTGTTTATCAGTACTATTTTCTAAATAATTAGATATTTTTTCAAAGAATGTTAGTATATTTTTCTTTACATCATCACTTATGTTTAATTCATTTAATACTTCTTCTTCATTTTTTCCTGCATTAATAGCAGTATAATATTTAATGAAATATTTTGCTAAATCTTTATTTGATAAGAATAGAGCAGCGTTATTGCATTCATACATATCTGATTTTTTTCTTGTTTTTTGTAGAGATTGTTTAACTCCTAATTTTTTTATTACTTCATTACTAAATTTTTTATTGTTTATAATTGAATCAAAGTTTTTCTTGTCTTTTAAATCAGTATATTTTATGTGTTCCATCCATACTTCATATACAGTTGCGATGATATCCTCTGTAGGATTTTCTCTGCTTGAAAGTAAATATAATTTAGAATTTTTTAAATAATTGTAAATAACATGTTGAGTTCCTAATATTGCTTGATTAAAATATTCTTTTTTTAATTCTTCGTCATCAGTAATATTGGCAAGCTCTATTAGTTTTTTTGTCTCTTCAATATTTAATTTTTTTTGGTCTTTGAATTGTAAATTCCAATTTTCTAAAATTTGTTCATTATTCATTTTAAAATTCCCCCTTTAATTAAAATGTGGCTATACTATAACAAAAAAAATATACAATAACAACAGTTGTTGACTATTTTTTGTGCTTGCTTTTAAAATATTCGTAAAATTTAGTTTAATATTAAAAAAAATACTGTTTTTAGCAGTATCTTTAATGTTTATGAGACTTTTCATAATAACCATTTAATTTTCTTAAACGTGATGGTTGTCTTAGTTTTCTTAGTGCTTTTTCTTGAATAAGTTTAACTCTCTTTGGTGTTGCATTAAGTATTTTTGCTAATTCAGTTCTGCTTTTTCTTACTGAATTTTCATCATCATCCTTTGACATGAAATATATATAATAAATTGTTTGTTGTTCTCTAGGTGTTAGATTTTTAAATACTTCATTAAAATCATTTTGAAATATCATTTCTTCAATATTATTTTCGAGAATATCTTCTGAATCTAAATTAGATTCATTTTCACTAGTATAAATAGTATTATTAAGAATTAGTTCAATATATTTTTTTATGTTTGTTGCTGTTAACTGTTTATCGTTAGTATTTTCTTCTAGATATTGTGCTATATTTTGAAATAATGAATAAAAGTCATATTGAGTTGATGTTTTATCATTTTTAGTTATTTCATTTAATTCTTTAAATATATTTGCAGTATCTTCTTGTTTACCATTATTTATTGCTTTGTAATACTTTATAAAATATTCTGCGATTTTGCCTTTTATTTTACTATTTTTAAATGTAGATTTGATTCCAAGTTTAACCTTTATTTTTTCATTAAATTTATTACTTTGCGTTATTAAACTATATCCATTTTTTTCTAATAATAAACCTTCATTTATACATTCAATCCAAGATTCGTATGTTGCTGAAATTATATCTTCAGTATTTATTTCTGTACTTGATAATAAATATAATTTAGAGTTTTTTAGATATTCATATATTACATGTTCAGTACCTAAAATAACTTTATCATAATATTGTTTTTTTAATAATTCGTCAGTTTCTTTGGATGCAAGTTTTAATAATTCTTTTGCCTCTTCAAAGTTTAATTTCTTTTGGTCTTTAAATTGTAAGTGCCAATTTTCTAAAATTTGTTCATTTTTCATTTTAAATTTCCCCCTTTTTTGAACAATATAAATGTTATCACAATATTTTTAATAAGAGAAATACCAATAGATTATAGATTTTATTGAAATATAACTTTTTATTATGCATTTAATATTAATTTAATTTATTTTC
>UQQI01000012.1 GCA_900543055.1 uncultured Mollicutes bacterium | reverse complement strand
CTACATAAATAATCATCGCTTATTTGTGTCTACACACACTATTTGACAATTATCCATTTTTTTTAAATATACTTTTGCATCTCTCGCATATCTTCTTTGAAGTCTACCAAATATAACATGTTTTTTAGATATTTCATCTAATTTGTTCATAGCTCTTTCAAGAACTTTTTCATCTTTAAACATCGCTGGCATTTCACTAATTAATAGATTAAGTGATGGAATATACATATCTTCATTAGCAAATTCATCTCCTTCTTCAAAAAGAGATAAAACAACACCTGCATCGTATACCATTGTATAAGAAAGGTCTTCCCTATCTGTTAATAAAACTTTACGTTTTTCACTTTGTTCATTTAAATAAACTGATATCTTTTCTTCTTTCTCATTATTTGATAATGACCTCATAGAATTAACTTCTAAGATTATTTCATTAACAAGTCCATATAATATAGTATCATCTTTACAATCAAATCTATGTAAATCTATCACATCATAAATTTTATTTGGAAGAGTATCATCTAACAAAATAAATTCTGGTTCATTATCTAAAATATAAATAAGAGAATATACAAAATACTCATATAAATCAATATTACTATATAATTCTTTTAACTGTTCTGTATCAAAACCAATTAAATGATTCTTTAAATATAAAGAATCAATATAAGAATCGATCTCATCGCTTTCTGATACTTCATCTGTTAATTCAATAATATTTTCATCAGAGTTTTTCACGTTTTTTACATCATTATCCATTATTTTTCACCAAACAATTCTTTATACACTTCCATATAATTCTTTACTTTTATAAACTCAATATCATTTCTGATATTTTCTGGTATATCATCTAAATCTCTTTCATTCTCTACTGGTATAAATACTTTTTTTATGTTTGCTCTATGAGCACCAATTACTTTTTCTTTTAATCCACCGATAGGCAAGACTCTACCTCTTAAAGTAATCTCACCGGTCATTGCAATCTTATTCGAAACAATTCTTTTTGTAAATAAACTAATAAGCGTTGAAGTGATAGTAATACCAGCACTAGGTCCATCTTTATTTACAGCACCTTCTGGTACATGAATATGAATATCATTATCACTAAACAAATTACAATCTATTCCAAAAATATCCATATTTGATTTTATATAATCAAGAGCTATATGACAAGACTCTTGCATTACATCACCAAGAGAACCAGTTAAAACTAAATTTCCTTTTCCTTTAAATAATGTTGCCTCAATTGGAAGAATATCTCCCCCAAAAATAGTATACGCCATACCATTGACAACACCAATATCACTATCATCTAATTTTTCTACATAAGAATATTTCGGTTTCCCTATAAGTTCTATAATTAAATTTTTATCAATTACATAGAAAAATTTTTCTTTACTAAGTAATAATTTCTTTACAATTTTCCTAAACAATGAAGCAATTACTCTCTCAAGTTCACGTACTCCTGCTTCCTTAGTATAATTTCTAATTAAATACATAATAGCTTCATCATTAAAACTAATTTGAAGTGACGTAAGTCCATGTTCTTCCATTTCTCTTGGAATTAAATGTTTATTAGCAATATCAAGTTTTTCATATTCTGTATAACTTGAAATATTAATCATTTCAAGTCTATCTCTTAATTCATAAGGAATTTGTTCAATATAATTCGCAGTTGCAATAAACATAACTTTTGATAAGTCAAAATCTTCCTCAATGTAATGATCAAAAAACTTATTATTTTGCTCTGGATCTAATACTTCAAGTAAAGCACTAGCAGGGTCTCCCTTAATATCTTTTGTCATCTTATCGATTTCATCAATTATAAACACAGGATTTGCAGTTCCAGCTTTTCTAATACCTTGAATTATTCTTCCAGGATTTGCTCCAATATAAGTTCTTCTATGTCCAACAATCTCAGCCTCATCATTAATACCACCAACACTAATTTTAGCAGTCTTTCTATTTAGACTTTTTGCAATACTAAGAGCAAGACTTGTCTTACCAACACCAGGAGGTCCAACTAAACATAATATAGGACTTCTCAAATTATTAGTATTTTGCTTAACTGCAAGATACTCTAAAACCCTATCTTTTACATCTTCTAAAGCATAATGTGAAGAATCAAGTATATCTTTAACAGATTCCAAATCACTTGTATCTTTTGTATAAGTATTCCAAGGAAGATTAACCATCCAATCAATATATTCTCTAATCATTCCAAGTTCCGGAGAATTACTATTTAAATTATCATATCTATCAATTTCTCTTTTTATCTTTTCCTTTATCTTAGAATTGCACTTTAGTTTAGAAACTTTCTTTCTAAACTTTTGAACTTCACTATCTTTATTATTTCCCTCACCAATTTCTTTCTGCATCAACTTAATTTTTTCTCGTAAGAAATACTCTTTTTGTGAATCATTCAATTCTTTTTCTACTTCTGCTTCTATTTGTTGTTCAAGTTCAGCAACCTTCATATCTCTACTCATATCTTCTATTAAATATTTTGCACGACTAATAGAATCAATTGTAGTAATATACTTCTTTTTTGATGAGTAATCTAACGGCAAAAAACTTACAATCAAATCACATAACTCAGACAAATTATCAGAGCTACTTAATTGTGATAAAATTGCATTACCCATATACTGAACTTTAGAAATATAGTTTTCTAAAGATTTAACTAATATTTTAAAATATGCTCTTTCTTCTTCGGTATCTTCTCCAAATTCAATTAGATTATAATTAGCTTTGAAATAGTTTCCAAACTCTTCATAAGAAGAAATTTCAACTCTATCCAATCCCTCAATGACTATTCTTGTCTTACCATTGGGAACGTTCATTTTTAATTTTAGCCTTCCAAGAATACCATATTTTGGAAATGATGTTACATCTATATTATCATCGTTAATTGGATTTACAATCAACATTAAATTATCTTCTATCTTATCAACTATATCAACCATTTGCTTGTCATAGTTGTTATCGTATTCAATTCTAACTTCATTATTAGGGAAAATTACCATGTCATTTATAATCATAACTAATAACTTTTCATCCATCGTTACTTCCCCTCCAAATTTTAAATACTGCTTACTATTATATAATAATTTGATTTTTTTTCAAGGAAAAAGCCCCAATTTAAAAAAATTTATCTAAACATTTTCTGATATAAATAAATTTTATATAATAATAAAGAACAAAAGTAAAGTATAAATATTAAAATACTAATATAGAAAAATTGGAGAACAAAAGATATTAAATAAACATCTATTTCTTAATATAAATATAATTTTTACCATCAGCAAATTCATGTAACTGAAAGTTCTCATCAAAAATTTCTCTCTCGCTTAAAACTCCATATTTACTTCTATTTACTAATCTAGAACAAATTACTTTTCCATTATCCTTAAGTAGTGACAATAAATTATCTTTTGCAATAGTAATCTTACTACTATCTTCACGAGCCCAATCAAGAATATTTGATATATATAAATAATCATATTTTTTAGTAATTAAATCTCTATTATTTCTAAATAAATCCATATTATAAAAAGTAAAATCAGAGTCTACTATTTTCTTTAATTGACGAACATTTTGAAATAAAGTATTACCATATGGCTGAGCATCAACATCATAAAAAAGTTTTGAAAAGTCACTTCTATTTGATACATGTCTCTTAAAAAAATCTAATGCTTTTTTCTCTAAATCACTACTGACCTCTACTTTTTCTAATAAATTTTCAACATAAGAATCATCATAAAAAATATCAGGGTAAACATCATTATTATATTTAATTGACCATTTTCTTAAAAAATAATAATACATTGTAAGTCTATTAAAATCAAAAGAATCAACTTTCTTTGCATCAAGTGCTTTAAACATAAAATATTGATCAGCTGATGCAAGTACTGATAAGACATCTTTATCAGTAAAGTCTTCTCCTAATAAAACATCATTAATATCTTCATTAATTTGATAATACACCTTATCATATCCAGCAATAATTTTACCATCCATAATTACACGACTTGCCAAATAATCTTTAAAATAAATATCTTTTTCCATAAAAGTCCCCTCTTTTTAGTAACATATTATAAACTATTTTTGCAAATTTTGCAAAAAAAAAGAGGACTAAGTCCTCAAAATATTATTTAGAAATTACTTCACAAATTAATCTACTAATTTCAGTAGGATTATCAATTGGAAGTCCAGCAATCATTCTTGCTTCACTATAAAGTATTTGTGTATACTTCTTAAATTCTTCTTTATCATTTTCATACAAATCTTTTAATTTATCAGCAATTGGATGTTTCTCATTAATTTCAAGAATTGTTTGTGCTTTAATTCCCATATCATTAGGCATTGCATCAAATACTTTTTGCATTTCAATTGATACATCACCTTTAGTAGTTAAACATACTGGATGAGATTTTAACTTATTACTAAATTTAACTTCATTTACATCTTTAATCTCATCATTCATTGCTTTTAATAAATCTGAATTATCTTCATTTACTTTTTTATTTTCTGCTTTTTCTTCTTCTGTTTCTAAATCAAGTGAACCATCACTTACATTTGCAAACTTCTTCTCTTCATATTCAGAAATTGCAGTTACACAGAACTCATCAACATAATCAGTTAAGTATAAAATATCATAATCTTTATCTTTTACTTGCTCAACTTGAGGTAAGGCATTAATCTTTTCAATTGATGCTCCTGATGCATAATAAATTTTATCTTGTCCTTCAGGCATATTATCAACATATTCTTTTAAAGTAACAAGTCTTTCATGTTTAGATGAATAAAACATTACTAAATCTTTTAATTTATCTTTATCTGCTCCATAGTTATTATAAACTCCATATTTTAATTGAACACCAAATGTCTTAAAGAATGAAATATAAGTTTCTCTATCATCTTTAAGCATTACTTCTAATTCTCTTCTAATCTTACCTTCAATATTTTTAGCAATTACTTTCATACTTTGAGACTCTTGTAACATCTCACGTGAAATATTTAAAGATAAATCTTCTGAATCAACTACACCTTTTACAAAACTGAAATAGTCTGGTAATAAGTCAGCACATTTTTCCATAATTAGAACACCATTAGAATATAGTGCAAGTCCTTTTTCGTAGTCTTGAGTATAATAGTCATATGGTGCATGAGATGGAATAAATAATAATGCTTTAAATGAAGCCATACCTTCAACTGATGTAGAAATAACTTTTAAAGGTTTATCATAATCACTAAACTTATCCATATAGAAATTCTCATAATCAGCATCACTTACATCATTTTTATTCTTCTTCCAAATAGGAACCATACTATTTAAAGTTTCAATCTCTTTATGATCTTCATACTCGTGTTTTTCTTCATCTTTTAATTCATGATGAGTACATTCCATCTTAATAGGGAAACTAATATAATCAGAATACTTTCTAACTAAATTCTTAATTTCATACTCATCTAAATACTTAGAATAATTTGTCTCATCATCATCTTCCTTAATATGAAGAATAATTTCTGTACCTCTTTCATCTCTTGTAGATTCAGTTATAGTATACCCATCTGCTCCTTCACTTTCCCAAGTATATGCCTTATCGCTATCAATACTTAAACTATTAACAACAATTTTATCACTAACCATAAATGCAGAATAAAAACCTACACCAAATTGACCAATAATATCAATTTTTTCATCTTTAGACATATTTTCTTTAAAAGATAAAGAACCACTCTTCGCAATAGTACCTAAATTAGATTCTAACTCCTCTTTAGTCATACCACAACCATTATCTGTAATAGTTAAAGTTCTACTATCTCTATCAAAAGCTAAATCAATAGATAAATCATCTTTATCCACTTTAACTTTCTTGTCAGTTAAACTTCTATAATATAATTTATCTAAAGCATCACTTGCATTACTAATTAACTCCCTTAAAAATATATCTTTATTTGTATAAATAGAATTAATCATTAAATCAAGTAATCTTTTAGACTCAGACTTAAATTCTTTCTTAGCCACAATAATCATCTCCTTAATAATGTGTACAATTAATATATAACACTTTTTTTAGCACTTGTCAATTTAAAGTGCTAATTTTTAAAATATAATAAAACTAAAATAATTTATAAAATTAAAAAGAAAAAAACTTCATAATGAAGTCACCTATTTCTTTAATTGTTTTACTACACACTCTGATATATTAAACATCTATCTTTTATATTCTAATAATTTTCTTTTTAAAAATGAAACTATTTCTTCATTATTATAGTTAGTATTATCATTATTTATACTTTCTCATAAAACTCTCTAATAATATAATTAATATCCATTGTATTAAATAAATCATCAAGTGAAAAATAATTTATCTCGACAACATCAAAATTCTTTACAGACCCATCTAAATTTATATTGCATCTTTTTAATAATTTATCTTTAATTTTTTTAATAGATTTAGAACCTATATTATTTATAGAATTTAATCCATAGTTATTTTCTATATCTATAATATCTCTTATTTTATAAATATTACTTCTTTTTAAAGCATTTTCTATAAATAATGATAAACCAAGGCTTTCTATCTGCTTATCAAATTCTAAATAAACTATCACATCATCTAACTCAATAAATAAAACATCTTCACATTTAAATACCATTCCAGCACGATGTACCTTACTTACTATTTCATTCCCAGTACTTGTCAATATATTAATATGATAAGTATTTCCCTCACCATAAGGAATTTCTAATAACTCCTTAACTGTACTTATATGAAAATTTATTAACAAGAAAATTTAAAGTACTATTTGAAAATCCAAAACTATCTAATTCATTTTTATCTTTATCTACATATAATTTATCAAGTTTAATATCACATTTTTCTAATAATTTTTCTTTAATACTAGAAAGAGATTTTGAACCTATTTTTCTTAAATTTTCTAAACCATATTCATTTTCTACATCTATAAGGTCTCCTATAGAATAAACATTTCTTCTTTTTAAGGCATTTGTAATAGTAGTTGATAATCCAAGATATTCTATTGGAGTATCTAAGAATTTTACTATATTATTTTTCATTTTAAATTACCCCTCACCAAAATATTTACTAAATATAATAATTAAAAATACAAGTAAATAAAAATTCTAAACGCACTTTCCTTATATATAAAAAAACTCACTTATATAAACATATAAAATGAGGTAAAACAAATATTTAAAATAAATTAAACTACTAGAAAATAAAGTCAACTAATTCTTTTGCTTTATCTTTTTCATACTTGTCTTCAATATACTTAATAATTTTATTCTTAAATTCATCTGAACAAAAAGTTACTTTTAGACATTTATTTTCCATTAGGCTAAACGTAACCTCTTTATCAAGTAATTTATTAAATACAAGGAACTTCTTATCATAAACACTTACATCATAAGAATATAACACTAAACATTTAGAAAAATTTTTCTCTAAACTAACCTCTAATCTATTAAATTTTTTAATAATTCCATCACGTATTGCTTTCATTAAAATAAATACTTCTTCACCTATAGGACTAGAATTTTCACTATAAATATTTAATGAATCACTTCCTATAACTTCTTCAAATATAAATCTCTTATTATTAATAACACCATAATATTTAGAATTAAATCTCTCTAAACATACAATATCATCATAAGTATATTTACAATTATTAATAACATCATCATTAAACATTAACTTATAATCATCACTCATTAGATCAAAATCAAATGAACTAGTATACTTAATTAATTCATATGAACTATTATATTGAGCAAGTATTAAACTACATAATTCTCCTACTATATGTGGACAATGCTCAAATAAACTAACAATTACATCAAAAATAAATATATAGTCATCATCAAAAAATTGAGTAAAATTAAATTCATAATCTTCTCCCGCAACATGAGTAGTCATTTCTATATAATAAGAATTATTTGTAGGAACTGCCCTATTTCTATCTTTTTCATTAACATAAACATTTTTATTGTTTCTAATTAATTCCATAATATAGTTAACTGTTTCCATAAAAATAAACTGATAACAGAAATAATCTTCTACTTTATCTCCCAATCTAATCGCATCAACTGGAACAAATAACACTTTAAATTTTTCAATCACTCTATTGTATACAAGAGCTATATAAAAATTACTACCATCATAGTCATTTAAATATAAATCAATTACAATAGACTCCCTTTTCTTCTCTAATGCTTTATAAATTTTCTTTTTCATATCAATCATATAAACACCCTCTATTATATTATTAGTAATTTTTTTAAATCTATTCAAAGTTTCCATAAAAAATAACCTAATCAAGGATTAGATTACTTAAGACTCAATAACACCTCCAAAAACAGTTCCTAAAGAAGCTGCATTTTTCACGTCATCTTTTTTATCATTATTTTCTAAAGCCTTACTAACTTTCTCATAAGTAGGACCATCCACACCTGTAAAAAGTCTAATTTTTCCTTCAACAAAAGCAGAATAAACCTTATTCCATATTACACTTTCAACATAACGTGATTTCTTTGGATGCATCAAATATCTGACAGTTAACTCAACATGGTCATCAACTATCTTAGTATAAATTATAGGATCATACTTATTATAATAAATTCTATTTTCTGTATTAATATCGTTAATTTGACTCTTCATCTTACAAGGAATACTTTTTATTGTCTCTATATTATTAACAATCTTATAAATTTCTTGTTTATTTTGTACTAAATCACTATCAAGACAAACCTTAATCACTAACTCATCCCATACATATTTAAAACCTTTATTTATATTTTTAACGGGTTTAGATATAACAATAGAATTTGGAAAACTAACAACAACTCCAGTAGACTGCCCATTTTCTTCTTTAGTAGAAACTTCTAAAACTTCAAAATCAAGAGCGGAAACATTCATTACGTCCCCTTTAATATTATCAATTTGAATTCTATCTTCAACTTTAAAAGGTCTCCTTATCTTTATATATAAGCCACAGAAAAAATTAAGTATAATTTCACGTAAAGCATAAATTAAAGAAGCAGACAAAACTGAAATTAAAGTCATTAAATTCTTAATATATTCACTCCATACTAAAAGAAGTGCAAATAATTCCAAAATATTCATTATAATTTTAAATGATTGATTAAGAACATATTCACCCTTACCACTTAATTTATTTCTAATTAAACCTCTACCAACTGTTTTTAAAATAGAAAATATTGCTAAAACAAGCACAGTAAGAAGAATTACTTTTATAACACCAACATCTACTGTTGTTAATTTACTTATATAATTGCAAAATTCATTAAACACTTTTTTATCGCCTCTAATATTTAATTATCTTAACATAAATATACAATACTTTCTGTATTATTAGCAACTAAAAAATTAATTTTACACAACTTTACAAAAGAAAAAGATAAGACAAATTATCTTACCTTTATATGAGTCTCTCTTAATTGCAATTCCGTAACATCTCCTGGGGCATTCATAAGTAAATCTGCACCACCAGCAGTCATTGGGAATGCAATTGTTTCACGAATTGAATCTTCATCTAATAAAAGCATTAACATTCTATCAATTCCAGGAGCCATACCAGCATGTGGTGGAGCACCATACTTAAATGCTTCATATAATGCTTTGAATCTAGTTTCTAAATCTTCTTCAGAATATCCCGCAATACTAAACGCCTTTCTCATAATATCTAAATCATGATTTCTAACTGCTCCACTTGCCATTTCAATACCATTACATACAAAATCAAATTGATATGCTAAAACATCTTCCGGTTTCTTATTATTTAAAGAATCCATTCCACCTTGTGGCATACTGAATGGATTATGCGTGAAAATGTATTGGTCATCTTCTTCACTCCATTCAAACATAGGAAAATCTTTTACTATACAGAACTTAAATTCATTCTTATCAATTAAATTAAGCTTACGACCTAACTCATTTCTAATTTCACCTGCATACTTATAAACATTATTTCTATCAGCAATAAAGAAAATAACACAACCAGGCTTTAAGTTACCAACCTTAATTAAATCTTCTCTTTCATCATCATTTAAGAACTTATCGATTGGACCAACAAAACTCATATCATCATTTACCTTGAAATAACCAACACCAGCACTCATTCCAATACTCTTAGCAAAGTCTCCTAATTCATTAAACCAAGAATTTGATTTATCAGCAATTCCCTCTACTACAATTCCCTTTACAGGAACACCTCTAAATGGACGGAAACTTGTCTCTTCAAATACATTAGTTAAATCAATTATTTCAAGAGGGTTTCTAAGATCAGGCTTATCTGTACCAAATCTTTCCATAGACTCTTTATAACTTAATCTAACAAATGGCTTTTCACTTAATTTTTTACCTTGACCAAATTCTTTAAAAGTCTCATAAAAAATCTTTTCACCAACTGCTAAAACTTCTTCTTCACCAACAAAACTCATTTCATAATCAAGTTGATAAAATTCTCCATAAACTCTATCACTTCTAGCATCCTCATCTCTAAAGCATGGAGCAATTTGGAAATACTTATCAAAACCACTACACATTAATAATTGTTTAAATTGTTGAGGAGCTTGTGGTAAAGCATAAAATTTACCATGAAATTTACGACTTGGAACTATAAAATCACGAGCTCCCTCAGGAGAAGATGCTGTAAGAATTGGTGTTTGTAATTCTAAGAATCCATCTTCTTTCATAATCTTTCTTAAAAAATCAATTACTCTACTTCTAAAAATAATATTTTCTTTAACCTTAGGATTTCTTAAATCAAGATATCTATACTTTAACCTAACATCTTCACTTACATCCTTAGAAGTCATAACTTCAAACGGTAATACATTTTTAGCCTTACCAAGAACTTCTAAATCACTAACTAATAATTCTATTGTACCAGTAGAAATTCTTTCATTATAATCTTCCTCTGCTCTTTTCCTAATAGTACCAAGAATTGTAATACTAGATTCTCTTGTAATTCCATCAAAAATAGAATCATCATTAGAAACAACTTGAATTACACCTGTGTTATCACGAATATCTACAAATATAACACCACCATGGTCTCTAATATTTTCAACAAACCCAGCAACTCTTACTTCTTTATCAATTTCTTCTTCACTTAATTTTCCACAATAATGTGTTCTATATCTTTTATCCATTATTTTTTCTCCTTTCTAATTCTTCAAATATTAATTCTTTTGAAATATTTGGATTAGCTTGTCTATTACTCTTCTTCATAACTTGTCCAATGAAGAAGTTACCAGCAGACATATTTCCATCTTCAACATATTGTCTAACTACTTCTAAATTCTCATCCATACAACTTCTAATTAATGTAAGTAATTCATCTTTATCATTTATTTGAACAAGACTTTCTTTCTTAATTAGCTCATTAGGATCAACCTTCTCATCAATTGCCTTATAAAGTAATTTCTTAGCAGCATCTAAACTCATCTTACCACATGCTACATAATTAATTACTCCACTTAACATATCCGGAGTTATAAATAATTCATCAATTTTTATATCTAATTTATTTATAGTACTAAGAATAGTTGTAGTTACAAAATTAACAGCAAGAGAAACATCACATCCACTAGAAATAACACTCTCAAAGTAATCAGCAACACTTCTTTCTTTTGAAAGAATAGTAGCATCATACTCACTAATATTATATTTTTCTATATATTTAAAATATCTATCTAACTTTAATTCAGGTAATTCACTTTTTAATTCATATAGAAAATCATCAGTAATTGGAGTACTAGGAATATTTGGTTCAATAAAATATTTATAGTCAACTGCATCTACTTTTTCTCTCATTGAGTAAGTTTTTCCATCTTCTGCAATACGACGAGTTTCTTGAACTACTTTTTCTCCTCTATTTAAAATTTCACTTTGTCTTTTAATTTCATATTCAATTGCAGCACGTACATTATTAAATGCATTAATATTCTTCATTTCAACTTTAGTACCTAATTCTGTATCAGTATCCTTCATTAAAGAAATATTAACATCGCATCGCATCTGACCATAATTACTACGAGCCTCACTTACTCCGAGATATAAAAATACATCTCTTAAATCTTCTAAGAAAGTAACAGCCTCATCTGCACTTTCCATACAAGGTTCTGTAACGATTTCCATTAAAGGAATACCACTTCTATTATAATCAATCAAAGAATACTTTGGATAATGTTCAAGTGATGCTGTATCTTCCTCTAAATGCAAATCGTGAATATCAACTCTCTTTATATGACCATTTACTAAAATATCTAAATATCCATTAATTCCCATAGGTTTTGTATTTTGAGTAATTTGATACCCTTTTGGTAAATCTGGATAATAATAGTTTTTTCTATCAAAAATTACTTCATCTGGTGTTTCACAATGAAGAGCCATTGCAGTAAATAAAGCTCTTCTTGCTGCTTCTTTATTAGCAACAGGTAATATTCCAGGAAGTCCTAAATCAACAGTTGCAACATTTATGTTATGTGACTCAGTAAACATATTAGGAGCAGGAGAAAAGTTTTTTGACTTAGTCTCTAACTCACAATGCACTTCAAGTCCAATTACTACTTTATACATCAATATCACCTACTTCACAATAAATATCTTTAAGCCCTGTAACTTTCTCAACATAGTTTGCCATGTTAAGTACAACATCATCTTCACATACTCTACCAGTAATATTAATTCCAACTGGTTTTTCATCAATCATTGTAAATGGAAGAGTAATTGATGGAAAACCACCAAAGTTACCAATAGCCAAATGATTTTCTAATATTAAATATCTATCACTTAACTTTTCACTAGCATCATCAAACCTAGGAGCATAACCTCCACTACAAGGAGCAATCATACCATCATATTCTTTAAAAAACTCATTCATTTTATCAACAATAATATGTCTTACTCTTTGAGCATTTAAGAATAATCTTTCTTGATTTTCTTTTTGAAGAATGTAACTTCCAAGAACAAATCTTCTCTTTATAAGTTCTGAAAAACCTTTAGTTCTAGCATCAAACATAATTTCTTCAACACTTTGCCCATCTCCTCTAGGACCAAACTGAATACCAGTTAAATTAGAGTTGTTTGAAGTAGCCTCAGCACAACTAATACACATATAAGTTGGATATATTGCTTCAAGTAATTTCTTGTCCATTGAAACTTCTTCAATAATAAATCCTTCATCACGAAGTTTATCAAGACACTTATGAAAATCAGAAATTGTCTTTTTAAGTACTTCATCATTACTATCATTATATGTATCAATACCACATATCTCTTTTATATAAAATAATTTTCTACCTTTAATATCATTATCAATAAGTTCACTGTATTTTTTACCATCATCTTTTAAAGTAACCATATCATTAATATCTTGTCCCTTTAAAATATCAGTAAGTATTGCAGCATCTAAAACGTTTCTTGTAAATGTTGCAACATGGTCTAGACTAGATGCAAACGCAAATAATCCATATCTAGAAATTCTTCCATACGTTGGTTTAAATCCAACAAGTCCTCCATGGGATGCCGGCTTTCTAACACTATCTCCTGTATCACTTCCTATAGAAAATGGAACAATTCCAAGTGCAACACTTGATGCACTACCAGCAGAAGAACCACCTATCATACGTTCCTTGTCCCAAGGGTTTCTAACAATACCAGTATGACCTGTAGTACCAGTACCACCCATAGCTAGTTCATCTAATACTGTCTTACCAACAAGAACTGCTCCTGCTTTTTTTAATTTCTTATAAACTGTCGCATCATATACTGGAACATAATCTTTTAATATATTAGAAGAAGCAGTTGTTAATATTCCACTTGTAGAAAAATTATCTTTTAAAGCATATGGAATACCATTTATTAAACTATCTCTATCCTTATATTTAAACTTATCAACTATAGTTACAAATGAGTTATAATCTTCTTGGAAATAGTGAGCAAGTCTATTAGCACTATTAAATAACTCTTCTGCAGTTACTTCCCCACTATCCAACATATTTCTAAGTTCTGTTATACTTTTTCCCCTATACATCTTCATCAACCACCTTTGGTACTTTAACTTGATCATTTACCTGATGTTTAGCATTCTCTAAAACCTCAGATACAGTCAAATAATCCCCTACTTCATCTTCTCTTAAACTAACATCCATATTTTTAAAAGGAAATGTCATAGGACTAACACTTTCTATATTAGGAATATTACCAATTAAATCCATTTGTTTTAATATTGTTTCAAATTCATCTTGTAAAACTGAATATTCACTATCATCCATATCAAACATTAACTTATTTGCATAATCTTTTAACTTCTCTTTTTCTATCATAATAACCTCCTTATATAAAATAAAAACACCAGTCTTTATCTCCTACTACATACATAGTAAGGGACGAAGACTAGTGTTTCCGCGGTACCACCCTTATTATTATAAAGAATATCTTTATAATCACTCTCGGTTCAAACAAACCTAAGCATTTATAACGGTATGCACCCGACTTATTCTACTAAATTTCTTTAAGTACTCAGAAGTGTTCTTTCAAAATAATTCTTTATTAGGTTCCACCATACCCTAACTCTCTATAAAAGTAATTAAATTTACTTCTCTTCTTCAGCGATTTCTAATTTAGAATACACTATTTATAAAAATTTGTCAATCACTAAAAAATTTAATAATAAAATTGTGTAAAACATAAAGTAATGATAAAATTATAAATAATAAGAGGTGTAAAATAATGAATGAATATAAAATATCGGATTATGGTATATTTAATGATGCCATAAGTACTACTAGTAAGGTAAATGAATCTCTTACAAATAATCAGACAACTATAAATGATTGTAGTACTAATTTAAATAATGAAAGTGTGTTTATGGGACCAATTTGTGATGAAGCAGTAAATGCCTTTAGCGAAGTTTCAGTAAAATTAAATGAACTTACAGAAAACTTTTCAACAATAAGTACATTTATAAATGAAACAGCAGAAAGTTATAAGGCTGGTGATGTTGCTGCTACTAAAGAAGTAACCGGTGATAAAGAAAAATTAAATACATCTTTGTCAAATGAATCAACAGCAAATAAATCTATTGATTTAAATAATATTGATAAAAATTCTAAAGTTGGTAAAGCAGTTTCAAAGTATTCTGATGAATTAAAAAATGCAGATTATGCAACCGTTAATGATTCAATTTATACAACAACTACTACAACTACAATTAATGGTAAAGAAGTTGAAGTTACACATGTAGTTATTAATAATGGAAGTCAAATAAATGGAGCTCCTGCTAATGGTAGTTATGGAAATGGACTAGAAAATGCTAAAAGTGCATCAAAGAGATTAAACTCTAAAATTCTAATTAATGGTAGTCACTTTGATTATGGAACTGGAAAAGAAGATTTGAAAGGTGCAAATAATATAGTAATTGTAAATGGAGAAGTAAAACAAAATGGTACATCTGGTGGAAATGAATTACTTCTTAATAAAGATGGAAGAATCTATAATGCTTACGGAAAAACAGCAGATCAACTAGTAAATGAAGGAGTAAAATATTCGTTCTCATGCCATAGTACACAAGTAATTGAAAATGGAGATACATCACCAAGCTATAGAGAAACAAGAGCCTACAAAAGAAATGTTATTGGTATGACTCAACCAGGAGAATATTATATAGTAACAGATAAAACAGAAAATAATAATTTAAGTGATACTGCAGAATATTTAAAAAGTAAAGGTTGTACAAATGCTTATAGTATGGACCAAGGTGGAAGTGTTAGTTTAGTTAGAAACAACGATGTAATTAATAACCCAACAGGTAATGGTGAAGATGGTTTAAGAAGTGTTGGAGACTTCCTATATTTCACATAAAAAGAAGCAAAATTTACTTCTTTTTTTGTTTTTTAACAGCATTCTTATCAAAACTATTCATATTATAAAAGTTTCTAACCCATTCAATTTTTTCTTTAAAAGAACGAGAAAAATTATTAGCTTTGCCAGAACATAAATCAAAATCTATTAAATCTTGAAGATTATAAATATGATGCAAACTTAATATTTTAAGTTCATTATCAGTAAATATAGAAAGCTCTTTAAACATATTCAAATCAAATCTTACATTAAGTGGAACATCCTGATAATATATTGCATTTAAACTAAAATCAATCGCAGTAACTAATTCATCTAAAGTACTATATTGAAGAACAATATTCTTTAATTGTCTTAATTCTTCAACATTTAATTCATTTATCTTTTTCATAAAATAACCCCTCAAATATTTATTAATTACAATATCACTAAAAACATTCATTGTAAAGAATAATTTATTCTAGTATAATTATAATGAAATAAATAAAGAAGGTGTATTATGGCAACATTTAATATTAACAATATTCAGTTTGATTATAATTCAAAAATCATAATAAGTTACTTATTATTATCTTTAATTGCCTGGTTTCTAAATACTATAAGTCATGGCAAAACAAATAAATTGTTATTCTCATCATATCGCTCATCTCCACTAAATCCCTTATCATATGTAAGACTATTCACTCATAGTATTGGTCATGAAAATTGGGACCATTTTGTCGGTAATTTTTTATATATATTATTAGTTGGTCCAATGATAGAAGAAAAATATGGTAGTGTTAATTTACTAATAATGCTGCTAATAACATCTCTAGTAATTGCCATATTTAATTTATTATTTACAAAATACATGATATTGGGAGCAAGTGGTAATGTATATATGCTTATTGTATTAAGTTCTTTCTCAAATATAACAGATGGTAAAATACCATTAACAGTATTATTAATTTTAATATTTTATGTAATCAGTGAAGTAAAGAAAAAACTAATTACTAATAAAAAAGATAAATCGTATCATGATGGACATTTATTAGGAGCACTATGTGGAATTATATTTGGAATATTTTTTCTAAATCATAATAATTTCCTAGATATTATAAATTTACTTCATTAAACTTCTAGTTTATATAGAAGTTTTTTTTATTTAATGATAAAATAAATTATATTTATACAAAGAAAAGAGATGTGATTTTATGAAAAAAGCAATACTTACGGGATTAAGACCAACTGGTAATCTTCATTTAGGTCACTATTTTGGTGCAGGACAAAATTATATAAAGTTACAAGACGATTATGAATTTTTCTTAGAAATTGCTGATGTTCAAGCACTAACTGATAATTTTAATAACCCTGATAAAGTAAGAACTAATGTATATGAAATAACTAAAGATTTACTTGCTATTGGACTTGACCCTAATAAAGTAAACTTCTTTATTCAATCAAAAATACCTGAAATAGCAGAATTAACAGTTTATTATAGTAATTTAGTAACAGTCGCAAGACTTCAAAGAAATCCTACTGTTAAAACAGAAATTTCTCAAAAGAAAGAATTATTTGGAAATTCTGGTGAAAGTATTACATATGGATTTTTAGGATACCCAGTATCTCAAGCCGCAGACATTACTGCTTTTAAAGGTGAATTAGTTCCTGTTGGAGAAGATCAATTACCACTAATAGAACAATGTCGTGAAATCGTTAGAAAATTTAATTCTATTTACGGAATGACTCTAAAAGAACCTGAACCATATTTATCTGAAAATAAAAGAATTAAAGGTCTTGATGGTAATGAAAAAATGGGTAAAAGCCTTGGAAATGCTATATATTTAATTGATAATGAAGAAACAATTAAGAAAAAAGTAATGAGTGCATTAACAGACACTAATAAAATTAGAAAAGATGATCCTGCAAATCCAGATGTATGTATGGTTTATTATTATCATAATCTTGTTAATAAAGAAGAAAATACTAAAAAAATTTGTGAAGAATGTAAAATGGGGTCTCGTGGATGTGTTCAATGTAAAAAAGAACTTATTGAAGCAATGAACAATTTCTTAAAACCAATTCAAGAACGTCGTAAAAAATATGATGAGAACAAAGAATTAGTAGATGAAATACTAAATAAAGGAACTGAAAAGGCAAGAGAAAAAGCAAAAGAAGTAATGCAGGAAGTAAAACATGCTATGAAGTTAGATTACTAAAAAAGTAATCTATTTTTTATGTAATAATATATTTAAAAGAATAAAGCCAACCAAAAATAATAAACAATAAAAATTAGTAAATATAAAACTTAAATATTCTAATAAAGTATACCCAAAAGCAAATAAATTCATATATATAGAAATAAAAGTTAAGCCGATACTCATAAGTAAAACACTTAATATATATAATAATATTTTTCTCATATTAAATAATATGAGAAGAAGACAAAAATATATTAGTCTTCTTCTTTTGAATTATCTAATTTATTAACATCAACTCTATTTATACTTTCAAATTTCTTTGTAATTTTATCTGTTGTTATATAGACATTTTCTACATCCTTATTTACAGTTTGAATGCTTCTAGCAAGCTTATCCCATCTTTCTTTATACCTAGAAAATTCTAGTCCTAGTTTATTTAACTCTTCATGTATTACTCTCGTATATTTATCTCTTTCAATATTTTTAATAATCATTTCAATTACAGTTAAGGTTGATACTAAAGTAGTAGGACTAGTAATCCATACATGCTTACTATATGCGTAATTTATAATATCTGTATGATATGCATTTATTTCTGCAAATATTGCCTCAGCTGGTAAAAATAAGATTGCTTGATTTGAAGTTTCTCCTGGAATTATGTATTTATCAGCAATCGCATCAATGTGTTTTTTCATATCCATTCTAAACATCTTTTCATACTTATCTCGCATTTCACTAGTAAGTCTTTTATCAACCATTGCTTGATAGTGCTCTAATGGAAATTTTGAATCTATACAAATTGTCCCAAGAGGTTCAGGAGCAAACAAAACAGAATCTGCTATAACACCTGTAGAAAATGTATATTGTAATCTATAAATATTATCATTTTTTTCACCAAAAACTGATACAAGAATATGTTTTAAATTAACTTCTCCATATATTCCACGTGTCTTCTTATCAGTCAATATACTTTGTAAACTAATAATATCTCCAGATAAATTATCTATCTTCTTCTGAGCCTCATCTATTCTACTAAGTCTTTCAATAACATTTTGAAATGTTTTGTTTGTCTTCTCAAAATTTTGATCAAGTCGCTCGTTTACTTTATCATTTATAAGTAATAATCTCTTCTCTACTCCTTCATTTAATTTAGTAAAATCATCATTTAAATCACGACTTAAATCATTTTTAAAATTTCCCATCTCTTTCATCATACTAACTTCTAATTTACCTAAACGTTCAGTAATATTAGATTCATTAATGTTCTTAAATAATGAAATAACAGTTAAAATGATAAGTACAACTAATAAACCTATAATTATATAATCCATACAACACCTCTTTATTCTAAATAATTATTCTATATTCATTCTCTTACTTACAATTTTTGAAAGCACATATGCCACTAACAAAGCAATACCTATATATATCAATGTAGTTAAATCAGTAACACTCTCTATTAAGCTTTTACCAATATATCCCCAAAAAGTAGTTGAGAAAACTTTACCAATCAATAAAGCTGCTAAAAACTTTTTCTTAGATATTCCAGCCATTCCAGATAAAATGTTAATTAAAGACGCAGGAGTAAATGGAAGAGTAATTAATAAAACTAAACTAGAAAATCTAATATTACTTATCTTATCAATTCCATTTCTAACTTTAATTATCATTTTTTTATTCAATACTTTTTGATGAAATTTACCACCTAAATAATAAAACAATAAATAGCATAAAAAACTTCCTAAAAAAGTTGCTACCCAAGATATAAATACTCCTAAAAACATTCCAAAAGCATTAACGTTTAATGCTATAAAAACACTTAAAGGTAAAGCAGGTATAAAACATTCTATAAATACTAAGAAAAATCCAACTAACAAACCTCCATGAGATACAAATTCTGTACTATTTTCAATAATATAATTAATGATATTCAATTTATCACCTTCAAGTTTTATTATAGTATAATTCTAGAATCTAAACAAGTAACTATTATAGCCACCTAAAACATTAATAGTATTATAACCTAAATTATTTAATTCATTTACAATAACTTTACTTCTGCTGCCAGAATCACAATAAATATAATATGCTTTATTTCTATTTAAGTATCTCTCTGGATTAAATAATAATTCTTGAGACGTAACATTTATTGCTCCAGGAATATGTCCTTTCATATAACTAAAATTATTTCTTATATCTATAATATTAGCATTATTAATATTTAATAAATCATTAATATTAATGTTTTTCATCTAATCACCTCATAATATTAAATGAAAAAAAAAGAATCTATTTTATTATAGATTCCTATTTTACAGTATATGGTTTTTCTAAAGTACCTTCTCCACCTTTATATAAAATCTTACTATTTAAATAAACAACCGGTCTTACAATACAATAATTACTTGCATTTTCTGAACTTACAACACCTGTTCCATCAACTTTATAAACTGTTGAGTTATCTGCACTATTTGCTGTTGCTAACCACCAATCATTATCTATACTTAAATAGTTATAATTTTGACAAGATTTACTTGTTGCAGTCTTACAATTAGGATCAATACTTGCATAAATATAATCAGATAAAGTTAATAATCCTAATTTTTGATTTGCCGTATTTTCCTGACACTCTTCTGTATTATCACTTGTTGTACTATTAGCCGCTCTTTTTGCAGTGCATAAATTATATGAAACTAATTTTGCTTTATCACTATTTGATAGAATGTTTTCGTCTTTTTCATCTTCCTTTTTTGTCTTAGAATTTTTATAAACTTTATTTAAATATTCCTTTATACGGCTTGCTCCATATGAATTTATTCCAGCAGCATAAAATCTACTTTCATTATATCTATCATCCCATGGTTGTGTATATGGAAGCCCATCATTATGAATAAGAACTACATTATTATTTGAAGTAACTTTAACAATTCGCCATAAACTATTATCTAACTTAACATAGTTATTAACTTCTTCGCCTCTATATGCATAAGAACCATTATGAGAATATAGACCATATCCTGAAGTAACAACATTATTATCATTTACAATCTTCTTATATAATTCTTCAGTATAATACTGATCACCACAATTCAAATAAGGTGTATATAAATATTCTGAACCAGATTTTTCTACTTGAATTGTTCCTGAACAAGTAACTCCTTCACCTGTATATTCAGATAAGTTTTTCATATATGAACCAGCAACAAGATTATTAACATCAAGTTCAACAATATTTCCTTCTTCTGTAGGTAAATAATTTGGATTATCTTTAAAATATTTCTTTGCAGAACTCTCCATTAAATTTTCTATATCAGCATAATCATATGTTTTATGCATTAGTAAAGAACATAAATATAGAATAAATAATAATAAGATAGTTCCACCAACAATAAATCCCATTACTAAAAACATTCTTTTTCTTAAATCATTTGAAGAAGATTTGCTAGGTTTATCATCGCCATCATCTAATTCAATTTCTTCTTCATCTTCTTCTATTTCAACACCTTCTTTTTTAGGTTTTTTTACTATATTAAAGTTAGTATTCATATTTATCTTCCTTTCTAATTATCAAAGAAATCATCGAAAAAGTCATCATCATTTTCATCATCTAAATCAAGATTAGGTAATGGTTTAGGCTTTTCAACAACTGATGTTTCTTTAACAGCAGGTTTTTCGCTATATATATCATTAATGCTATGAATTGGTGTTGTTGCAACTGTTGCAGGTGCAGTTGTTGGTTGAGCAAGACTCTCTTTTTTCTTTCTTTCTTCCTCTTCTTTTTTCTCTTCTGCTTCAAGTTCAGCAATCTTAGCATCAATTTTCTTAACCAATTCGTCAACATCAAATCCAAAGTCATCATCATTGCTACTATTACTCATAAACGGATTAGATGAAGCAGTTGTTGGTGCACTAGTAATTGGGGTTGTTGGAATGCTTGGTACTCTAGTTGTAGGTGTTTCTTTTGGAATTTCAAATGGATTAAATGCTTGATTTGCTTCCATTTGTTTCTTAAATGTTTCAAAGTCAGGTATTCCCCTAACACTAGTATCAGCACTACTCTCGCGAGGCTTTGATGTAAAATCAGGTATATTATTTCTTTCTTGTTCTTTTCTGTTATTTCTAGCTGCTTGTAACTCAGGTGGTAAAGAATTATGTGCTTCATTATTTCTAAACATTCCTGGAAGTTTTGGAAGTGAAGTATTTTCTTTATCTTGTTGATCAGCTGAATTCATCATTTCTAATAGTTTTTTCTTCTTTTGATTCTTAACGAATTCTTTAATATCAAATGTTTTTAATTCTTGTTTCTTTCTTACTGGATATTTAGCAGGAGGATATTTTGTTCCCCAATCTAATTTAAAGAATGGTGTAAATTTAGTTTTAAATGGTTGTTTTCTCATACGTAAAATAATAACTTCAAATTGTTTCATTCTTTGTAAGTCAGAAACAGTAACCAATGGAGTAGATGCCGTCTTATCATCTTTCTTAGACTTAACCTCACCACACATCTTAGATATTTCTTCCAAGGCTTTTAATTCTGTAGTAATTAAATAAACAATGTTACCACAGTTACCACGAATAGTTTCGGCTTCTTCTTTTCCATAAACATCGTCTAACTGTGCAAAGTTCTGAATAATCATTGTAAAACGAATATGTCTTGAACGTGCTGCTGTAATCATTGTAGTTACATCTTTTAATGGCGGCATGTTTGCAAACTCATCAAGTAAGAAGTTTGTTCTAACTGGTAATGCTCCACCATTTTTTTGAGCAACATTAATTAATGTTTCGTAAATTTGTTTTAATAAAATAGTAACTAATGAATGATATGTTTTCTTTTCATCTTGAATAACTATAAATACTGCTGTAGGTCTTTCACCTATACTTTCCAAATCAATATCACTATGTGATAGCATTTCAGATAAGTTTTCACGAGAGGCAAATAACTTAACCTTTTGTTTAAATACTGATAAAATACTTCCCTTTGTTTCATTAGGTGCCATAATTGTACTTGACGCATTAATAGCAGCAGGACTAGCTGGGTCTTTTGCACCAAAATACTCTTTTATATATGTAGAACCACCGAATTTTTCTTCACCAACAGTAGTTGCAAGTGAAATACTATTAATGTTTATTTCTTCTGGTTTTGCATCTTCAAATAAACCTAAGGCAACTCCTGAGAAGTAGTCAGCTGAGGTTTTTTCCCAGAATGGATCAGCATTTTTATTAGAAGAATCATACAAAATATTTAAAGCTAAGTCATCAAGTAACTCTATTGCTTTATCTTGATTACCTTTTTTATACATTTCATAAGGTA
This sequence comes from uncultured Mollicutes bacterium, assembly GCA_900543055.1. Taxonomy (GTDB): domain Bacteria; phylum Bacillota_I; class Bacilli_A; order RF39; family UBA660; genus UBA3789. Next base: position 8,382 of record UQQI01000012.1, on the reverse strand, counting down.
ATGTCATTGGGTTCCATGCATTACCATTTTGAGGATCACGAAAGTTAAGTAGTAATATTTGATATCCTTTTGCTCTTAACATATTACTTGTTTTTTCATAAATTTCACCCTTAGGGTCAGTAATAATCATTGACTCACGTGCTTTTGCCAAGTTATAAACCATTGGCAAAATAACAGTCTGAGTTTTACCAGAACCAGTAGCACCAATTACAAGTGAGTGATATTCACCATTATCTACCCACATCTCTTTATCATTTAAAATAATTGGAATACCAGCTGCTTTAGAATTCTTTTGTGTAATTTGTACACACTCTAATTCTTCTTTAATCTCTTTTTCTTTAGCCCATCTAGAATAACCTTTATCTTTTTTATCAGTAGTAATTCCAAATCCTTTTTCACGCTCAAAAAACATTGAACTAACACTAGCAAAAAGTCCTAGCAAAAACAAAAAATATAAAAATAATGTTGAAAATAAATATCTAGGTTCAAATGCTGGAAATGGATTTAAACCAGATAAATGACCTTCAGTTGCAAAAGTATGAATATTAACTACACCAATAGCAACTATATATAATAAAAATACAGCAAACATTCCAAAAATAAGTAAATCTTCAGAATCAGCTCTAAATTTTAATTTCATGATACTACTCCCTTTCTTCTCTTTTTATTATAACGTATCTTTCTAATAATGTCATTATTTATTGGTTAGAAATTAATATTTGAAACTCATTTTCTTTATAACCATATAACATATCAACTTCCTCATCAGCACTATATTTTCCACAACTCAAAATCATTTCATAAGTACCATCATTGTTAGTATCTAAAAAAGTATTAATATATGGTTTACATCCATTAAAAGAATTATTCTTACTAATGTCATTATACAAATATGATACTTTTCCATCTTTAACCATAAATACTATAGAAAAAATATTTTCAGGATAAAAATCAATTGGAAAAGCATTACTAACTACATAAAAATATTCCCAAACTCCGTCTCCATCAAAATCAACACTAGTTTTTGTTAAAGATGTAAACTTACTAGATAAACTTATGTTATTATCATCAAGAACTTGACTAACATAATTATCAACCGTCGCATCAGATGATTCCGCATTTAAAATATCTATATTATAGTTAGCACTATACGCTAAAATATTTCCTGTGATATTTACACCATTCTTATTCTTATCAAAAGCATACCATCTATCATCATGCCATAGCAAATAATCCCCTAAATATTCATTATTTGAATAAACTTTATAAGTTTTCCAGTTAAGTTTATCTATAGAAGCCCTAGAAGAAACGTTAACCCATTTTTTATTACTATATGTCCATACCGTATTATCACCAACAATAATAGTTGAATCATATGCTCCTTGCTTAATGTTTTCGACTCCAAAAACAAGAAACATAATAATTCCAAAGATAAAAATTATAGAAATAAGAATAATATATGTACTTTTTTTTCTCATTATATCACCTATCCAACTTTATAATAAGCAAGTGTAGAAGTATTTGACCAAGGGTATTGTCCCCACATATCAGTAGCAGTACTACCAGGGTCCATCATTTTTACAGTATTACCCTGAACAGTATCAATTGCAACCCAGTGTTGTCCAGTATTACCTTTTACTTCTGCAACAACATAAACTCCCTTTTGATTAACAAGTTCTTTTATCTTATTTAGTTTTTGTTCACGGCTCATTCCAGAAACTGATATTTGACCACCATATTTAAATGATGGTGCAGCCTGTGTTGCAGCTCCCCAAACAAAATTACCACCAGATACAAATCCACCATGACTATTCAAGAACTGAACAAAAGTACCTGGATTAAAATCTTGAATATTAGTTTGTACACCACTTCTTGCTATTTGCATAGAAACTGACGTTACTAAACAACCAATTTGCTTAATAGTTTTTCCACTATTTCCCATTTGAATACTAACCCAAGAGCCTTCATACTGTTTCCAGTTTGCATAATCACCACTAGCAGCTCCATTACATGCAGATGAACCACAACTATTTTTTTGAATACTTGTTGCTCCATAATTTCTACTACCTTGATTATAAACTTGTAAAAGTATTTGTTTATAATTCATACCAGATTTTGCAAGACTAATAAATTTATTTTGTTCTATTTGCAAATATCCTGAATAAACTATATACCCTTGATTATTAACTAGTACTTCTCCAGCCGTTTCATTAGCATAAGTCCTAAGCGGAGAATCAGAAGCCATTGCTGCACGTCTAAAGCCACTTCCATGATTTAAACCACTATGAACCTGTCCCCATTGACCATCATTACTTGAACAACCTTGATCTGGATCACAATAAACTTGATCTTGTGTACAAGCAGCAACTTGTAAAACCCACTTTCCACTACTTTCTTGTTTTAATGTTCTCCATCCACCCATATCAGCATGACGAGCAAGTATATAACTTCTTGCTGCAACCATTTGAGCTTTGATTGCCTCGGCTGGAGAATCTGGCCCAATTTCTTGGTAAGCAACACCTAAAATATATTTTTCAAAAGGAACTAACTCTTCACCTTCAAGAGGTTGCCCAAATGTACCGCCATAATTATGACCATTTCCACTACCACATTGCATAAGACGGACATATAAATCACTTATTTGTAAACTCTCAGTTACATTTCCTTTTCCACTAATATAATAACCTTTAATTTCATAACTACAACTACCAGTTGATGCACAAGTAGAACTATCACCATCAGTATCCTTACCAATTAAACTATAATAGTTATCGATATAACTAATTACAGAATCAGCCATACTTTCTCTTTCTTTTTGAGAAGATGATGGTAAATATTTAGGAAAAACAGTATTAATCAAATTATTTTTAAATGTCTCTTCACTATAAGTATTCCCATCAAACATAGCATCTGCAACAAATTCAATATCAGATTCAGAAATTTTATCATAAGACAAACCAGCTCCATGAGAATTTAATGTATGAAAAACTGAAACAATTTTCAAAGCATCAACACTCTTACCAGATGCCTGATATCTAAGTTTTACATTATTAATTCGTTCATAATATTCCTTCTGTTCTTTAGAAGCAGAATGTGAATAATTACCAGTCTCTTCACCCATCTCTTGACTAATACCTAAAGCATCATCATAATCTGTAAAAACACTAGTAACATGTGCTATTCCAATAAAGAATAATAAAACTATTCCAAGAAGAGGTAGCGCTGATATTACAGCAACATTTGCCACAGGACTCATCCCAGCAAAAATACCTGTAGCTTTAGTGTTACCAAATGAATCATCTTTGTCTTTTTGATCATCATAATCATCATCTCTTCTAGAACTTCTTATACTTGAACTTCTTGAAGATTCATTTTGACTACCACCACTAGAAGAAGGAAGAGAACCATTTTGTCCTCCTCCACCATTAGCAGTATTATTTTGCATATTTTTATTTACATTATTATTGTTATCAACAGGTTTGGTAGCCTCATTTGCTTTACTTGCATTTCCAGTACCACTTCCAGCCATTTGATTTTTCATTGAAGCAGCCTTACCTATCTTATCACTTGCTCCACTTTCACTCAAACGATTAGACATATTTTGAAATCTATTACCACCAGGCATCATTTGATTAGATTTAGTCATTACTTTACCTAAACCTTCAGATGCTTTACCACCTGTTAATTTATCGGCACCTTTAACAGCAGCACCTGCTGCCATTGCATAAGGATTTTTAGAAGCAATAGCAACATCAGCAGCATTTCGAATATTTTTTGCATTATTTGCATCATTACGTGCTTTTTGCTCTTCAGGAGTCATATTTTCCCTATTTGCTTGATATGCCACTGACTCACCACCACCTAACTTCTTAATTTATATTAGAAACCTCCACCTATACCAAAGGAATCTAATTCTTCTTGAGTAACCGCAACATTAATTCTCATACGCCTATTACCACAAACAAATAAAGCTTCGCCCTGAGAATAATGTTTTATACTTTCTTTCTCACTCTCATTTAAATCAATCAATAAACTTAAGTCCTCAACAGCTTGTTTTCTAAGACCCATTACAAGATAATATGACGAGTTATCAAAAATCGCCTTACCTTGAGTTATAACTGCAGGATCTGAAAAGTCACTAGGTTGTTGAGTAATTATAATTGTACCAGTATTGTACTTACGAGCACGTCTTTGTACTTGTGCTAAGAAATCAGCACCAAGAGCATTATTATCACCTAAAAGTACATGTGCTTCATCTACCATAAGTACTGTATCAACATTAAAGTCTAGACATAATCCCCAAGCATACTTCAATACATTAAAGAATAAAGCATTTTTTACAGTAGAATCACTATTCATTAATTCTTTTATATTAAATACCATAAAGTCACTACCTTTTTTCAAAGTAGTATGACCATCAAAATAGAATCTTAATTCTTTAGTAATTGGTCTAACTTTTAACTCAAGTCGCTCCATAATATCACGTTCTTGAGTATGTTCTGTCATTGACATAAGTCTTCCTTTAATAGTTGCATAAACATCACTAAATGTAGGATAATCTGCTGAAGTATATCTTGAAAAATCTGAAGTAAAATCTATTCCAAAACGTTTATATGTATCTTGAACAATCTCAGAAAACATAGTAAGTACATCTTCTTCAATTGATGGGTCATAATACTTCATAAATGCTTTTAAGAATTGAAGAGTACGCGTTAAAACCGTATAACCAAGACCTTGTCTAATCTCCTCTTCATCAGCATCAATTACTATTTCAAGTGGATTAATAAGTCCATATTCTCCACCTTTACCAATGTCAACTGTATCTCCACCAAATGACCTAGTTATTTCTCTAAATTCATCTTCTGGGTCAATTATAACAATTTGACATCCATTTCTAATATGAGTTCTTAATAATAATTTAGCCGCAGTCGATTTTCCTGAACCAGAAGTACCAAGAATAATCATATTAGCATTATTTCTATTATTTTCTTTACGAATTTTATATAAGAATTGATTAAATAATATAACTCCACCTGAGAAATCTACTCCAAGAAGTGTAGCAAGTCCAGGATCTTTTAAACTATCAAATATAAATGGATACATCGCACTTATTGTAACAGATGGAATTGGAGTACCAATTCTTTGTTCAATGTCTTGTGGAGGAAAAACAGGTATTATAGATTTTAATACTTTTTCTTGTTCAAATCTTAATGCAACTGCTTTTAATTCCATCGCATCTAAATAGTTTTTAACATTAAGTTTTTTTAACTCCAAATCTTCTTTAGTATCTGCAGAAATCATAATATGCATTTGAAAGTCAAATATACGAGCTTGACTACCAGCAAGCATAGAAGTAAAGTACTCCAAACTTTCAGCATCTTGTCTTATTCTCTCACGAACTGTTTGGTCTCTTTCATTTTGATATCTATCTTTTAATTCAGCAACTTGTTTATTTAACATCTTAGCCATTTCTTGAAATGGTACTGGTATATGTTTAATAACAACCTTAATACCTGACATATTTGTTAATGATGACAAATAACCAGGTGTAATATATTTAGGATATGAAACAACTGTTAAAATTGTTGCATATTTATCACTTATGAAAAAATCACTAGGATTAAAATGTAATCCTTTTGGTGCTAATTGACTTCTTAGTCCTGTACTCATACTGGCATCACCGTTCCAAACTCTGTAGTATTACCTCCATTTAGGAAGTTTTCAAGTATCAATCTTAAATCAGAATTACTTGCTAAAGATGCATTTAATCCACAAGTAGCAAGTCCATTAATCATTTGACGAACTCTCTTTTGTAATAAATCAACATCTTTCGTTTTAAACATAAAATAATATTCTGTATCAACAACATTATTTCTAATAAAACGTTCACCCTTATCAATATCTTGCATAATTAATTTTCTAACCGCAGGAGATGTCGTTTCATTAAGTAATAACTGCATCTGCGACATATATACTGATATATCAACAGGTCTATCAGCAACTACCAACCAAAACTCAAAATCAATTGTATTATAGAAATTTCTAAGTCCAATTAGTATATTATCTTGAGAATCAGGGTCTAAGATAAATATATTTTTAGGAGTAATCTTAACTCCTGTTACTTTATTACCATCTCTAGTAATAATCATATTGTTTTGTATAGCTCTTACAGGTAACCAATCTTCTGTAAAACCACTAACGTTTCCTTTTGACACTCTTATAACACCAACCTTTCCATCTATATGTTTGCCTATTAGTAAAAAACTCATAAGCCTCAACTATAACATTAAGCATATTATGATAATAAGGAACCGGCATAACCAAGAAAGCACTTATTAATGCCGGACTTAATATCAAAATAGTAACTGCGGTACTTGATAAAGGAAGAAAAGCAAGTAATATTACTGTAACTAAACATCCTCCACCAAATAGCCATAAATCAAAAGGTCTAAATATACCTAATATTAATTGTCCCCTTTTAGTATTAGCAGGAATTAAATAATTCACTTATATCACACTCCAATTTATTTTCCACCTGATGCTCCATGATCTGCTTTATGTCTACTATAATCTTTACTACGTTCAATATGTGTAGCAGCACCACCTGCAATTTTTGAAGTTTTCTTCAATGTATTAACTGCATCTCGAGTACCAGAATCAAATTCTCTTCCACTTTCTGCAACAAATGCATAATCATCTCTCTTTTGAATATAACCGTTATCTCCTCTATCATTGTCATTTTCGTTGCTACCACGTGCAACCCAAGCAGCTTGTTTTGCATCTTGTGTACTTGCCCACACTCTACCAGCTTCATATCCAAGTTGGCTAGCAATCTTATCAGTAACTGCGTCATTAACATTAAGAGTTCTAGTACGATTTGTACCATTTGCATCAGTATATGAAACTGAAAAATCACCATTACCTCTTCCAGATTGCATATCAGCTTTTGCCTTAGCAATCTTCTTATTGAATCCATTAACTGAATCGTTAACAATAAATCCATCAGAAATTTTTGTTGATACGCTATAATCTGCTCCATCGGTCTTTCCTTTGCCTTCAAGATAACCAAATAAGTCCTTTGCAGCATTTTCACGTGCTTTAGCTAAACCTAATGCTGCAGTTTCTTTTTCATATGAATCTTGACCAAATGCTAAACGTTGTGCAGATGAACTCATTCTACCAAGTAATGTTGAACCATCCTTACCTCTAGCAATATTAGCAGCATTTCTTTTTGTATTTGAATCAATAACTGCTTGCATTGCATGATCTTTTGCAGTTAATGCTGCTTTCACACCAGTTCCAAATCCTGTGACACCTCCTGCAACACCAGCGACAATATGTTTTCCCCTGTTAAGTACTCCTCCCAAAAATCCATCCGGATGTACTCCATTCGTATCATCAGCAGCCTTACTTGCCATATAACCAGCACGAGCAGAACCGATTGTTCCAACTGCAGCTGCACCTAAACCTAATATAGTACCAAGTTGTCCAAAACCTCCAAACAATTTTCCTGGCTCATTCTTAAGACCTAAAACATCTTTAAAAAATTTAGGTGCTTGTTTTGCAAATATAAATAAACCAATCCATATAATAATAAGTGAAAAAATACCAGCTTGTCCATTTAAAGTTTTAATTGCTAATCCGTTAGCAATCATATCTTGAATTAAGAATATAACAAAATAAACAACTGCTAATCTAACAAACAAATCTAAATAAGTTGTAGTTAAAGTCTTTACCCATGAATTAAACGCATTATCCTTAGTACCATTTGGATTCATATAACTAATTATAGGTATAGGTGCAATTAATCTTAATACAGAAAGTTTTACTGCACGAACTGCAACATCTACCGTAAAACTAAGTAAAATGAATGAGAAGATAAATGCTACTACTGCACCAAGTAATGGAGTATAAGCAAAAACATAATACTCATTACCAGTTAATTTTTTAAAAAGTCTAATAACACTCTTTATAATTCCGCCATCACTATCACATGTTGCATTAACCATATCAATTATTTCACCTGGATCAGCATCAAGTCTAGTATATGCAGCTAGTACATCATCATCTATATCTTGACATACTCTATTTTCATTAAAAACTGCATCATCTTTACCAGCCTCATGTTTTCTAGAATTATAGTCAATTAAATTTATTCTATAAAATGCTTTTAAAACAGTTGATGTAAATATTCTAGAAGATGTCTTTAATTCATCATCTGAATCACTAGAAATATAAGATGGAGATGTATCTGTAGTTCCTAAAATTAGTCTTCCAAGTGTATTATTAGAAAGTAATCTATGTTGTAGAGAGTATAAAGTACCAAATAAAATTCCATTATTATTAATTTGTTTTTCATATTCATTTTTAGCAGCAGGAATA
>UQQI01000011.1 GCA_900543055.1 uncultured Mollicutes bacterium | reverse complement strand
ATGGGAAAGAGTTTAAAAGAACTTACCCAGAATAATACCAAATGTATGGTAAAGGTTAATGGAGTATCGCTTATAGACAGGCTTTTGCATCAGCTTGAGAAACAACATCTCTCAAGAATAGTGATTGTTGTGGGCTATGAAGGACAGAAACTGATTGATTATATAGCGACATTGGGAATTAAGACACCAATTTCATATGTTGACAATGCGGTATATGATAAGACAAACAATATTTATTCACTTGCACTGGCAAAGAATTATCTTATGGAAGAAGATACTCTGCTTTTTGAATCAGATGTAATTATTGAGGATTCTGCAATTGATGAACTTGTAAAAGATCCGAGAGATACACTTGCCATGGTAGATAAATATGAGAGCTGGATGGATGGTACATGTGTAAAGCTTGACGAATATGATAATATTGTTGCATTTGTTCCAGGAAAGAGCTTTGATTTTAAGGAAAAAGAGGAATACTATAAAACTGTAAATATCTACAAATTCAGCAAACATTTTTCACAGGATATATATGTTCCTTTCCTTGAGGCATATTGTAGTGCATTGGGAGAAAATGAATATTATGAACAGGTTCTTAGAGTTATAACGATGCTGGACACACCTGGAATTAAAGGTATGAGATTATCAGGTCAGAAATGGTATGAAATAGATGATGAACAGGATCTTGATATAGCAACGACACTTTTTGCTCCGGATGATGAGACAAGAATTAACCTTATGCATAAAAGATATGGAGGATTCTGGAGATATCCGGGATTGTTGGATTTCTGTTATCTTGTTAATCCTTATTATCCGCCTAAAAAGCTTAAGGATGAACTGCGTGCAAGCTTTGATACACTTTTGACAGAATATCCTTCAGGTATGGGAGTTAATTCTTTACTTGCAGCTAAGAATTTTGGTGTTCATAAAGACAACATAATAGTTGGAAATGGAGCAGCAGAACTTATTAAGTCACTTATGGAAAGCTTTTCTGGAAAGACAGGCGTTATCAGACCTACATTTGAAGAATATCCTAACAGATATTCTGTTGAAGACGAAGTGGTATTTACACCGTCAAATGATAATTATACATATTCAGTTGAAGAACTGATAGAGTTCTATACATGCAACAAAGTAGATAATATTATTATTATTAATCCTGATAATCCATCTGGTAATTATCTGAAAAAAGAAGAAATTATAAGATTAATAAAATGGACAGACGGTCAGGGAATAAAGCTGGTGGTTGATGAGTCGTTTGCTGATTTCTCAGATGAACCGGATAATTCTCTTATAGAACAGAAATTTATCGAAACATATAGAAGATTATATGTTATGAAAAGTATATCTAAATCATACGGTGTACCGGGACTGAGGCTTGGAATCCTTGTTTCCTCAGATACAGAAGCGATTGCAGCAATGAAAAAAGATGTTGCAATATGGAATATTAATTCATTTGGTGAGTATTATCTTCAGATTGCAGAAAAGTATAAGAAAGATTATGCAGCTGCAATGGATAAATTCCGCGTAGAAAGAAAAAGGTTCTATAATGAACTGGAGCAGATATCTGGTATAAGAGTTATCCCATCACAGGCTAATTATTTTATGATTGAGATAACTAATGGAATGACAGCAAAAGAACTTATGATAAAACTGTTTAAGAATCATTATCTGCTTATAAAGGATCTTACATCAAAATTACATGATGGAAAACAGTATATAAGAATTGCAATCAGAAATGATGTAGATAACAACAAGATGATTGAAGCATTAAAAAAAGAACTTAATTAAAAAGGAGATAAGAAGTAATGTTGACATTATTAAATTTAAATGTAGCAGGTTACATTGACCCATCTGTTATGACTTATGCCATTCAGGCTATTGCCGGAGTGATAATTGCTGTTGGTGCATTTCTTGGTATTTATTTAAGAAAGGCAAAGAAAAAGCTTAATAACAAGCTTGGAATTGATGAAAACAGAAACAAGGAAGTTGAGACAGATGATATTGTTATCAACGAATCAAAATAATAAATTCATTTTCAGGACGCCGTTTATATACGGCGTCTTTTTCTTGATTTGTTATTGATAAAAGTATAAAATAGTATGGCGTTATATCAATAAAAACAGTGAGGTAATTATGAGTAACAATACAGATAATAATATGCAGGAAACTAAGCCGGATATATTTGATAAGATTATGCATCTGCCGGGTCTGAGGGTGTTTGAACCATTGTATAAGAAGTATAAGGAAGTACTTTTGTATCTTTTCTTTGGAGTACTTACAACAGTGGTGAGTATAGGTTCATATGCATTCTTTAATGTTGCACTTGGAATTAATGAGCTTATTGCAAATGTTATATCATGGGTGCTTGCAGTACTTTTTGCATTCTTTACTAACAGGATATGGGTGTTTGCAGCACCAACTAAGACTGTGGAAGAATTTATGAAACAGTTAGTTTCATTTGCAGGTGGAAGAGTATTAACTCTTGTAATTGAGGAGATAATTCTTCTTGTATTCATTACAATGCTGCATTTCAACAGTATGTTAATAAAGTTTATTGCGCAGGTAGTTGTAATTATACTTAATTATGTTATAAGCAAGCTGCTTGTATTCAGAAAAGATAAGAATAAGAAGTAAAAGGAGAAGGTAATGGAAAAGAATGTATTAGAGTTTCTTGAAAACTCACAGAGAATGTATGGGGAAAAGACAGCATGTGCGGACATGAATAATGAACTTACTTATACACAGCTTATGAATCAGGCAAAGTTCATAGGAAGCTGCCTTTCGCTTAAGATTAAGCCTACACAGGGAGTTCCTGTGTATATGGATAAGACATGTAATACATTATCTTTATTTATGGGAATTGTGTATGCAGGCGGATATTACTGTATGCTTGATACAACTCATCCGGTTGAGAGAATTAATCTTATATTAGATACGATTCAGGCAGATATTCTGGTTGTGGATAATAAGTCAGCCAAGAAAGCAGAAAAGCTCGGATTTCAGGGCGAGATTATTAATCTTGACGAATTGCTTGAAGAGTATGACGGACAGGTTGTGGATTCAGAGGCTCAGGAGAGACTGGAAAAGATAAGAGAACAGGCACTTGATACAGATCCATTGTATTCAATATTTACATCAGGGTCGACAGGTGTTCCTAAAGGAGTTATAGTTAATCACCGTTCAACAATAGATTTTATTGACTGTTTTACAGAAACATTTGGAATTACTAATGAGGATGTTATAGGTAATCAGGCACCTTTTGACTTTGATGTATCAGTTAAGGATATATATTCAAGTTTAAAGACAGGCGCAACCTTACAGCTTATTCCTAAGATGTGCTTCTCATTTCCAACCAAGCTGCTTGATTTCCTTGATGACAGAAAGGTTACAACTATTATATGGGCTGTATCAGCGTTATGTATTGTAACAACTCTTAATGGATTCGAGTATAAGAGACCATCTTCACTTAACAAGATTATGTTCAGCGGAGAGGTTATGCCTATAAAGCATCTTAATGCATGGAGAGTGCAGTATCCGGATGCAATGTTTGTTAATCTTTACGGACCAACAGAGATAACATGTAATTGTACATATTATATTATTGACAGGGAGTTTGGTCTTGACGAGAAGCTTCCGATGGGAAAGCCATTTGCCAATGAAAGAGTATTCCTGTTAGATGATGAGGATAAGCTTGTTGATGCAGGCAGACCAGGCGAGTTAGGAGAAATATGTGTATCTGGAACAGCTGTAACTATGGGGTATCTGCGTAATCCTGAAAAGACAGCAGCAGCATTTGTACAGAATCCTCTTAATGACAGATATCTGGAAACTATATACCGCACAGGTGATCTTGGTTACTATAGTGAAGATGGTGAACTTTTCTTCTCATCAAGAAAGGACTTCCAGATTAAGCATATGGGACACAGAATTGAGCTAGGCGAAATTGAAACATACATGAATGCTATAGAGGGATTGCTTAGAAGCTGCTGTATATTTGATACAGATGAGAATAAGATTCTCGGATTCTTTGAGATAGAAGGAGCAAGTGAGCTTGACAGAAAGGGCGTAACACATGCTCTCAAAGATAAAGTGCCACAGTGGATGATTCCAAATGTGCTTGTTAAGGTTGAAACAATGCCGATTACTAAGAATGGTAAAATTGACAGAAAAGAACTTATGAAGATATATAAAGAACAGGAGGCATAGGATGGTAGGAGTTAATGAATTAAAAGAGATTGCCATAAAATGTGGAACACCATCGTATATATTTGATACAGATGAGCTATGTGCAAGGATTGATGCCATGCAGCAGATTCTAGGATGTGGAGTTACAGTGTGTTATGCAATGAAGGCCAATCCGTTTCTTATAAGCGTGCTTGACAAGAAGCTTGATAAATTCGAGGTATGTTCTCCAGGTGAATTTGCGATATGCGAAAAAGAGGGCATAAACAGGGAGAAGATAGTCCTTTCGGGTGTTAATAAGGAAAAGAAAGATATCCTCTACACGATGAAGACAGGTGCTGTTGGAATCTACACAGTGGAATCACTTAATCAGCTTGAACTTATCAATTCATGTGCAGTTGAGTGTGGCATTAAGGTTAAGGTTCTTATAAGAGTTACCAGCGGCAACCAGTTCGGTATTAATGAGCGTCAGGTGTATGAGATTGCTGACAGAAAGAATGAACTTAAGGGAATTATCATAGAGGGAATCCAGTGCTATTCGGGAACACAGAAGAAAAAATTAAGCCAGATAGAAGCTGAGGTAGTATGGTTACAGGCAATAGCACATACATGTGAGGCTGAACATGGTGTTAAGCTTAAAGAGATTGAGTATGGTCCTGGTCTGTCAGTTGATTACTTTGTTACAGACAAATGTGATGCCATGAATACTGATTTTGACGAGCTTAAAGAGTTTGCTGTGATGATTAAAGAAATGTCCGAAAAATTCAATGTTACTCTTGAGATGGGACGATATATTGCAGCTACCTGTGGAATACTTATAAGCAGAATTGCTGATATGAAGATGAATGATACAACAAGATATGCAATTATTGACAGTGGAATTAATCATATTAATTATTATGGACAGACCATGGCTATGAAGAAACCAAGATGTGAATTCATTCCAATGGAGTACACAGAAGGGTTTGCTGATGGCGCAGATCATGAGGTGGAAGTGTACTCACAGGGAGTGCAGCCATATAACATATGTGGTTCATTATGTACAGTAGGGGATGTAATTGTTAAGAATCTTGAATTAAAAGATGCTAAGATTGGCGATATGATAGCATTTTATAATATTGGAGCTTATTCGGTTACGGAGGGAATATATCTGTTTCTGAGCCGTCGAATGCCAGCAATTGTGATGTATTCAAAGAAGAATGGCTACAGGATTATTAGAAATCCAGTGGACACTTTTTTAATAAACAGTGTTAGTACACAATAATTTTACAATTTTGTTACAAAATATGATTGACTATATGTGAATGAGAAGATAGAATGTTTTCTGTTCACAGATGTGTGATTAATAATTTTTTTGCGAGGTTTATTATGGATCAGTTATTAGACATTTTGAATGAAATTAACAGCGATGTGGATTATGAAGTATGTGATACTCTTATTGATGATGGTATATTCAGCTCATTTGATATTGTATCACTTGTTGGTGAGTTAAACGATGCATTTGACATTGATATTACACCAGTTGATATAGTACCTGAGAACTTTAATTCAGCAGAAGCTATGTGGGAGATGATTCAGCGTCTGCAGGATTAATCCGGAAAGCGGGGTAAAATAATATGTCACTAGTTTCTACCGGATTTCTGGTATTTTTATTAGTGGGAGTAATTGTATATTATCTTATACCTAAGAAGGCACAGTGGGCATGGCTTTTGATATTAAGCTATGCCTACTATTTATGTTCGGGATATAAGACTGTTGTATTCATATTACTTACAACAATCGTTACTTTCACATCAGGAATCCTTTTAGAGAGAACAGAGGATAATCTTGACAAGAGCCTTAAAGCAGATGGGCTGGCAAGAGAAGATAAAAAGGCTTTAAAAGAAAAGGCAAAGACATATAAGAAAAGAGTTGTAGTACTTGCTCTTCTTCTGGTATTTGGTGTGCTTGCAGTTGTTAAGTACCATAATTTTGCGATTGAGAACGTCAATGGCATAATTAAGGCTTTTGGTGGCAATGGCAGGATATCAACATTTACACTGCTTCTGCCACTTGGAATATCCTTCTATTCATTCCAGTCGATATCATATGTTATTGATGTATACAGAGGCAAAGTAAAGGCATGTAATAACATTTTTAAATACGCCTTGTTTGTTTCGTATTTTCCGCAGATAACCCAGGGACCTATCGGAAGATACGACAGGCTTGCACCACAGTTTTTGGCAGAGCATAAGTATGATCTTGCAGTTATCCAGCATGGATTGCAGCGTATGGCCTGGGGACTTTTCAAAAAATTCATTATAGCTGACCGTGCAGGAGTTGTGTCTGATCTGGTATTTAATAATCCCGGTCAGTATCATGGAATATATGTAATAATAGGTGTTCTTGCGTATTGCGCACAGCTATACGGAGATTTTGCCGGTGGAATAGATATGGTTATGGGTGCTTCCGAGATGTTTGGAATCCACCTGGATGATAATTTCAGGCAGCCATTCTTCTCTCATTCTATTGGAGAGTTCTGGCGCAGATGGCACATAACACTTGGTACATGGATGAAGGATTATGTGTTCTATCCATTCAGCTTAAGTAAAGCCATGAATAAGCTGGGTAAGTTCTTCAAGAAACACAGCAAAACAAGATTTGGTAAATATATGGCGAAGGCATTGCCTATCTGTCTGGCTGATTTACTCATATTCTTTATAGTAGGTGTATGGCATGGAGCAGCATGGAAGTATATCGTATATGGTATGTACAATGGTATAATCATGAGCTTTAGCAGTATTATGGCACCTGTTTATGAAAAAATGTTTAAAATAACACATATTAACAAGACTGCACGCTGGTACAGAGGATGGCAGATAATAAGAACATTTATACTTGTTAATATAAGCTGGTATTTTGATAACGCAGCTACTCTTACAGATGCATTCAGACTTATGGGAAATACATTTAAACATGCATCATTCAGCATGGACGCCGTTGTAAAAATGTTTGGAAGCCAGCTGGATTTGATTATATTACTTGCAGGCTGTCTTGTGTGGCTGATTATAAGTATACTTAAAGAGAAAGGCATTGTAATCAGAGAAGCTCTTGACAGAAAGCCGCTGATTATCAGATGGGCTGTATACATAGCTCTTGTTATGTCAGTTGCAATGCTTGGCTATATTTCTAATACATCGGGTGGATTTATGTACGCCCAGTTCTAATCAGAGGTGCAGGATACCATGAAGAAGAAAGCATTTAAAGAGATATTAAAATATGTGAGGGTGATAGTATTCTTTGCGGTTATAACCATACTTGTTGAAGCAGTTAATTATGTAATGGTTCAGCCGGGGTATGCAAGATATATAATCCATACAGTTGACAATCCGGATGATGGCTCTGATTATGATTGTATTGTAGTGGGAGCTTCACATGGAAGGGCTTCAATTGACCCGCATTATTTTCTGGAAATGGAATATGCAGTTAATCCAATTAATATGTGTATTCAGGGCGCCACGGTTATTGATAATTATTATATGATCAGAGAAGCGTGCAATAATAATGACGTAAAGAAGATAATTCTTGAACTTGATTATCAGTACTGGAATAAGAATCTGAAACGTGATTCGGATTTTGGAGATCTTCTTGTATATGGACAGCTTCCGTTTACAAGTCTTAAAATGGAGTATATAGTAAGCCAGCTTATGGATAAAGACTTCAGGACAATATATTTCAGAAGATATGCATTTGCCAGGAATTGGAAAACGGCTAAGAAATATATGGCTATAAAGAAGACTGATGAATATAAGAATTTCCAGATAGAGGGTGTTGCCGGAATTGATACAGAAGGACCATATCAGGGATTGGGATTTTTCTACCGTACAAAGGTAACTGATAAGAAGGGAAAGCTTAATCCATCACCGTGGACATATGAAGATCTTAATCCTAAGGTGCAGAAATATTTCCAGAAGATAGTTAAGTATTGTAAGGACAATGGAATTGAGCTTATATGTGTTACTGCACCAATTACACCATCGTCGGTTGTTTCGGGTGCTGCTAATGAGGCTGATACATATTTTAAGCAGATATGTGATGAGAATAATGTAAGGTATATAGATGGCAATCTTATTAAGAATGAGATTCTTAATGTAAGTGATGATGATTTTTCTGACTGGGAAGGTCATATGAACGGAGAGCTTGCTGAGCAGTTCTCAGAGGTACTCACAGAGATACTTAAAAAGAATGATTGTTCAGAATATTTTTACAGCAGTTATGATGAGTGCATAGAGGCAATTAAAGCGAGGGGCAATGAGTAATAAAATATTAAAATATGTGCCTAATGAGTTTAAAGATTTCATAAATGAATTGTATCCAGATTACTTTTTAACTAAAGGAATGACAGGAGAAGATATAAAAAGATTTCAAAAGTTCTTATTAAAAATATGTAGATATGATAAGTCTATTCCAGGAGTTAGGGTGAATGGAGTATTTGACGATTTAACAGAACGTTCAGTAAAAAAACTTCAAAAAGATTATGATTTTGAAATAAACGGAGTAGTAGGACCACTTTTATGGAAAAAAGTAGTTGAACTTTCAAAAAGATAAAAAGTCTTTATATTAAATAACAACTAAAATAAGTTTACTTTATACAATTATTGTGCTATAATATAGCCGTCAAAGGGGGAAAAGGTATGAATAATAGATTAATGATGTTATTTTCAGCAGAAGAACAATATAAAAAAATAGTAGAAGAAATTGATAAGTATTATACTCAAACTATTACTAAAACAACAGATAAAGAAGAAATAAAAAAATTAGTTGAATTTTATAAGAAATTTCAAAAAAGTGTAGATAAAGCAGATGAAACTAAGAAAAAAGCAGTTGGCTTAGAAAGTAAATTAATTATAACTACTGAAATAAACAACAAATTAATGGTTAAATTAAGAAATTTAAAGCCAGAAGAACAAAAAGAAATAAAAGTAGCTAAATAATAGAAAATGACAAATAAAACTTGTCATTTTTTTAATAATTTCGTAAAATTTAATTATGCAAAGAAGGTGAATTATGTACGATATAATTATTATTGGAGCAGGTCCAAGTGGTATGAGTGCAGCATTATATGCATTACGTGCAAATAAAAAAGTACTTTTATTAGAAAAAGAATGTTTCGGCGGTCAAATAATTAATGCAAGTAACATTGAAAATTACCCAGCACTTCCTAATGTTTCAGGATATGATTTTGCAACCAATCTATATAATCAAATAAAAAGTCTTGGTGTTATATTAAAATATGAAGAAGTTCTTGAAGTAACTGACAAAAAAGAAGTAATAACAACAAAAGACACTTATAAAGGGAAAAATATTATTATTGCAACTGGTCTAAAAAAGAGAAAATTAAATTTAGAAAATGAGGATAAATTACTAGGCAGTGGAATTTCTTATTGTGCAACATGTGATGGTAATTTCTATAAAAATAAGAATGTTGCTGTAGTAGGTGGAGGAAATACTGCTTTAGAAGATGCTCTATATTTGTCAAATATTGCTAGTAAAGTATATTTAATTCATAGAAGAGATAATTTTAGAGGAGAGAAAAAATTAATTAGTGAAGTTAAAGAAAAAAATAATATAGAATTAATATTAAACTCAAATATAACAAAAATTATTGGAGAAGATAATTTAAATAGTATAGAAATAACTGATAATAGAAATAATATAAGTAAACTAGAAATAGATGGATTATTTATTGCTATTGGAAATATTCCTGATAATAATAGATTTAAAAATATTATTGACTTAGATGAAAATGGATATATAATAGCAAACGCAAATTTAAAAACAAAAGCAGATAATATATATGTTGCAGGAGACACTAGAGTGAAGACATTAAGACAATTAGTAACAGCAACATCAGATGGAGCAATAGCTGTAACAGAAATAACAAAAGAAATGGAGAATTAATATGGAAGTAATAGAAATAAAAGAAAATGAATTCAAAGAAAAAATAAAAGAAGGAAAAGTTTTAGTAGATTGCTATGCAACATGGTGTGGTCCATGTAGAATGTTATCGCCTATTATTGATGATTTAGCAGGAGAAAGAGAAGATACAGAATTTTATAAATTAGATGTAGATGATGCAGAAAATATTTGCAAAGAATACGGAATAATGTCAATACCAGCACTTCTTCTATTTAAAGATGGAAAATTAGTTACAAAATCAGTTGGTCTAAAACAAAAAGATGAATTAGAAGAAATGCTAAATGATTAATAATTTTAAACATTAAAGACTATTTATTTTATAGTCTTTATTTTTTTCATATATAGACAAAAAATAAAAACAAATGTTATAATTAACTTATAATAAAGAGGGTATGTAAAATGAATTTTTTAAAAAAGATTAGAAACTTTTTAATACTATTTACATTATTTGGAGTATTAACAGCAGGGCTTGATTATTTAAGAATGAATTCTGGTCTAGCACCAATATTTAATATAAGTAAATTTGACGAAAAAACAAGAATACAAAGTTATAGAGGATTATTTTATCAAGCATCAAGAAAAGTAAAAGTTTCAACAAATGAATCACTTGTAGATTCAAGTAATATAGAATATACTGTTCTAAATCAAAAAATAAATGTCCCAAAACAATTTAAAAAACAAGAAAGAGATTTTTTAATTAAAACAAATGTGATAAAAGATTGCACAGAACAATCAAAATTATATTATGCGGATTTAAATGTAAAAGTATATACTTATTGTTTAAACGATATTAAAGTAGAAGAAAATAATAAAACAAAAGAATTAAAAGATTTACTTACAAAAGATAAAAATATTTTAAAAAATATTGATTATAAATTAGCATATACTGGAATAAATGCTGATAAGACAACACTTATGTATGAAGATTTATATAATTTGTCTAATAATGGTCTTACAATGTATCGTTGCAATAAACAAAATATAAATGATGTGTATTTTGCACCAGCAGGAGTTTCAATGCAACAAGATTTTTGTACATATAAAGATGATGATTTCAAGTTTATTTATGAAATTGAAGAAGCACCAGCAGAAAACACAGAAAAAATAGAAGGAGAAGATACAAAAGAAGTATTCTATGAAGATGAGACATATAGATATGAATTCGATGTACCAACACTTAATAGAATTTCAATAACTACTCCTGAGATTAGAGGAAAAGCTGCAACAAGTACTCCACTAAAAACAATACTAGACTATAAAATATTAACATTAGATGAACTTGCAGAAAAAGGATTAAAATTTAATAAAATTGATAAGAAAAAGGAACAAGAAGAATTACAAAAGAAAGCTTTAGAAGAAGCAAAGAAACAACAAGAAGCAAGTCAAAATCAACAAGACAATCCAAATAATAATCAAAATCAGTAAATTTTATAAAAAAAACTTACACAAAAAAAATTATTTGTGCTACAATTAACAAGCATCAAAAGAAATAACATATTATCTTTGATATATGTTATTTTTTTGCAAAAAAGAAGGGAGTAGTATGAAAGAATTAAATTTAGGAAAAGACAAAATTAATAAACTAATACTTGCATTTAGTATACCTTGCGTTATCAGTATGCTAATAAATTCAGTTTATAATATTGTTGACCAAATCTTTATCGGTAAGGGTGTTGGAACTCTTGGAAATGCTGCAACAAATGTAATATTTCCATTAGTAATAATATTTAATGCTCTTGCTGGTTTAATTGGAAATGGAGCAGCAGCTAATTTGTCACTGAAGTTAGGAGAAAACAAAAAAGAAGAAGCTGCAAAAAGTGTTGGACAAGCAATAAGCCTAACAATACTTATATCAATCATTGTAAGTATAATTGCATATATCTTTTTACCACAACTTGTATATTTATTTGGTTGTACTAAAAGTGTTTACAAGAATGCTGTAGACTATGGAAGAATAATTATCATTGGAGCACCATTTATGTTAATATATTCTTCTCTATCAAGTATCATAAGAGCCGATGGTTCACCTAAATACTCTATGATAATGTTAGTAATAGGAGCAATAATAAATATAATATTAGACCCTATATTTATATTTGGATTTAATATGGGAGTTCAAGGAGGAGCATTAGCAACTATCATTGGACAAATAATTTCATTTATAATTGCTATCTTATATTTAAAGAGAATAAAATCAGTAAAATTAGAAAAGAAAGATTTTAAATTGGATAAAGATATCTTCAGAATATTATCTTTAGGTCTTTCTTCATTTATAACACAAGCAACAATACTAGTATTATTTGTGTTTATGAATAACATAATGACATATCTTGGAGCAAAAACAAAATTTGGTGCAGATATACCATTATCAGTTTATGGAGTTATCTCTAAAATAAATAGTTTATACATTTCAACTGTTTTAGGAATTTCTATTGGATCTCAACCAATAATTGGATTTAACTATGGTGCTGGCAATGAATTAAGGGTAAAAGAAACTATTAAGAAAATTTTAATAATAAACTTCACTGTAGGAATAATATTTAACTTAGTATTTTTGTTATTTCCAAGACAAATTGCAGGAATCTTTATTTCAGCAAGTGATCCATCCTATAAATTATTTATAGAGTTTGCAACACTTATGTGTCATAGTTTCTTATTAGTAATTGCACTTAACGCATTAGAAATGACTACAAGTATTGTAATTCAGTCTTTAGGACGTGTTGTTAAATCAACTGCTGTTACATTTATAAGACAAATAATTTTATTAATACCAATTTCACTTATATTAGCATTCGCACTAAATAAAGGAATATTTGGAGTTTTATATGCTGGATGTATTGCAGATACTTTATGTTTTATTATAACTATATTTATATTAAGATCTGAATATAAAAAACTAGGAGTTAAGGAATTAACTGATACATATACTGAAAAACATGAAGAAGAAAACACTTATAAAGGAAAACATATAGTAATTACAATAGCTCGTGAATATGGATCAGGTGGTAGATTTGTTGGTTCATTAGTTTCTAAAAAATTAGGAGTACCTTTCTATGATAAAGAAATAATATCTCTATCAGCTAAAAAGGCTGGTTTATCAAAAGAATATGTAGAAATGACAGATGAAAAGAAAAAATCTGCAAGTTATGAAAATAATAATGATGATAGACTATTTATTGCTGAGACAAAAGTTATAGAAAAACTTGCTAAGAAAGAATCTTGTGTTATTGTTGGTAGATGTGCTGATTATATTTTAAAAGATAATAAAGATACAATAAAAGTATTCTTATATAGTGACGATGAAAGTAAAGTACAAAGAGCAGTAAAATATTATGGATTAGATGAGAAAAATGCTTTAAAGCAAATTAAAAAAATTAATAAAGAAAGACAAAAGCATTATAAATTTTATACTAATAGAGAATGGACTAATCAAAATAATTATGACTTATCAATAAATGTCGATAAGTATGGTGTTGAAAAGACTGCAGATATTATATGTAATTTTATTAAATAAGAAGAGAAATCTTCTTTTTTTATTGAATTTTCAAACTTTTATTTTTATGCTAAAATATATTTATAAAGATAGGGTATTTTTATGAATAATGAATTAAGACAGTTGGAAAAACTTTTAATATAGAAAATTTTAAAACATAAACTAGAGATACTGAAGGGTTTAATACAAATGATAGTGGATGATCAACTACAATTGAATTTAATCTTGAAGTAAGAGACTTTGCAAGTGAATCTAATGTTGGTCTAGCAATTAATATGCAAAAGAAAGATACAGGAGCATACTTTGGAAATACAATTCATACTGGAAGTCTTCCTAAAAATACAAAAGTTGGAAACAGCAATGAAAATGCTCCATCATCTCATAGATGTCCACATGTATCTAAAGCATTTAGAGATAAATTATATAATACTTATAATAAAGGTAGTAAAAATGAATTAAAAGGAACAAAGGTAATTTACTATTAAAAAGAAAAAGGTACAAAATAAATTTGTGTCTTTTTTCATTCATGTTATAATAAATATGGTGATAAAATGAAAACGTGTTTAGTATTAGAAGGTGGAGCACTACGTGGAATATATACTATGGGAGTACTTGATACTTTCTTAGAAGAAAATATTGAAGTTGATTGTGTAATTGGAGTGTCAGCTGGCACTTTATTTGGAATAAACTATGTATCAAAACAGCCTAAAAGAGTTTTAAACTATAATCTAGAATATGCTGGGAATAAAGATTATATGTCTTTAAGGTCTTTTATTAAAACTGGTAATATTATAAATGAGAAGTTTTGTTTTCATGATCTTCCTGATAAATTATATCCGTTTGATTATGATACATTTGATAAATCTAAAACTAAATTTTATTCAGTAGTAACAAATATTGAAACTGGTCTTCCTGAATATATTGAAATTACTGATTCTAGATGTCAAATAAATGTTATGAGAGCAAGCGGCGCTATGCCGATAATTTCAGAAATTGTAGAGATAAATGGTAATAAGTATTTAGATGGAGGAATAGGAGACTCAATCCCAGTACAAAAAGCAATAGATATGGGATATGATAAAATAATTGTTATACCTACACGACCAATTGATTATAGAAAACATAAAACTAAAATGCTTCCATATAAATTAAAATATAAAAAGTATAAGAAATTTTTAAATACAGTAGAAAATAGACCCAATATGTATAATAGTGAAGTAGAGAAAGTTATTAATCTTGAAAAAGACAATAGAATATTTGTAATACGCCCAACAAAACATATTAAAATTAAACATATGGAAACTAATAAAGATAAGATACAAGCTATGTATGATTTAGGAGTAGAAGATACTAAGAAAAAGTTAAATGATTTAAAAAAGTATCTAGAAAAGTAAAAAATAAAGTATAATATAAATAGTGATTTATAGAGAATTATTAGATAAATTTTTTTATAATAACATAAATTTAATAGGAGGAATAATATTCTTGAACTAAAAAATATAACTAAAATTTACGCAACTGATGACTTTAAACAGACTGCTCTTGATAATGTTAGTATTGTCTTTCGTAAATGTGAGTTTGTTTCAATTTTAGGACCTAGTGGTAGTGGTAAGACTACTTTATTAAATATAATTGGAGGACTAGATGATTATACTGATGGAGATTTAATAATAAATGGAACTAGTACTAAAAAGTATACTGATAGGGACTGGGATACTTATAGAAATCATAGAGTAGGTTTTGTTTTTCAAAGTTATAATCTAATAACACATCAATCAATATTATCAAATGTTGAACTAGCACTTACTTTATCAGGTGTTGGTAAAAAAGAAAGAAGAAAAAGAGCAATTGAAGCACTAGAAAAAGTTGGTTTAAAAGATCATATAAATAAAAGACCAAATCAATTGTCTGGTGGACAGATGCAGCGTGTTGCGATTGCAAGAGCCTTAGTAAATAATCCTGATATATTACTTGCGGATGAACCAACAGGAGCACTTGACTCAGCAACTAGTGAACAAATAATGGACTTATTAAAAGAAGTAGCAAAAGACAGACTTGTAATTATGGTTACACATAATGCAGAACTTGCTCATAAATATTCTACAAGAATCATTGAATTAAAAGACGGAATTATTTTAAACGATTCAAATAAAGTTTCTATGGAAGAGTCTGAATCAAAAAGAAATAGACGTGATAAAAAGACAAATATGTCTATGAAAACTGCTTTATCTCTTTCACTAAATAATTTAATGACTAAAAAAGGAAGAACTATATTAACAGCTTTTGCAGGATCAATTGGAATTATTGGAATTGCTTTAATACTTTCTTTATCAAATGGAATAAATTCATATATTGCGAAAACTGAAGAAGAAACATTAAGTAGTTATCCATTAACTATACAAAAACAAAACGTAGATATGGCATCATTATTATCAGCATTTTCTGGTAGTAAAAAAGATAATGATAAAGCTAAGAGCGATGAAATAACTTCTACTAATATAATGGGAGATGTATTTACAACACTTTCTAAGGATACGAAAACAAATGATATGAAAAAGTTTATGTCTTATGTAGATAAAAATAATGATATAAAGAAATATACATCAGATATTAAATATTCATATGAAGTACAATTAAATTTATATAAAGATACAAGTGATAAGATTGTTAAAGTAAATCCAACAACTGTATATGATTCTATTGGAATGAGTACAAGTAATATTTCAAGTGCATATTCTTCAATGATGTCAAATAATA
The DNA here is from genome assembly GCA_900543055.1 of uncultured Mollicutes bacterium. Taxonomy (GTDB): domain Bacteria; phylum Bacillota_I; class Bacilli_A; order RF39; family UBA660; genus UBA3789. The sequence continues at coordinate 20,159 of UQQI01000011.1, read as the reverse complement.
ATGTCTTTACTGAAATGTTAGATAATGAGTCATTAAATAAACAACAATATAATTTAGTTGCTGGTAAATGGCCAAAGAAATATAATGAATTAGTTCTTATAGTTGATAAGAATAATCATATTTCAGATTATACTTTATATAGTATTGGATTACTTGATCAAGATGATTTAAAAGAACAATTTAATAAGATGGTATCTGGTGAAAAAGTTAGTTTTGAAAAGACGAGTTATAAAATAAGTGATATTTTAAATTTAAAATTTAGACTTGTTAAGAATTCTGATTATTATCAAAAAGAAAATGGAATGTGGCTTGATAAGAGTGATGATGAAGAGTACATGAAAAACTTAATTAGTAATGCTGAAGAGTTAAAAGTAGTAGGTATTATTAAGCCAAATGAAGAAGCAGTAAATGGAGCAAGTACTTATGGAATGGTTGGATATCAACATTCATTAATGACACATTTAATTAAGAAAAATGAGTCAAGTGATATTGTAAAAGAGCAAGTTGAAAATAAAGATCAGAATATATTTACTGGAAGTAATTTCCAAACAAACAAGAAATTTGATATGAATAGTTTATCAGATGAACAAAAAATGTCTCTTGCTTCAATGTCACAGGATGAGATGGCGACATATATTGAAACATATACAGAAAATATGAGTGCAACTTATGAAGATAACTTAAAAAAGCTTGGTTCAGTATCACTTGATAATCCAGATTATATTTATCTATATCCAAAAGATTTTGATTCAAAAGAAAGTATTGTAAAAATAATTGATAAATATAATGATGGAAAAGAAGAAAAAGACCAAATTCAATATACAGATGTTGTTGGAGTAATGATGAGTAGTGTAACGACGATAGTAAATGTAATAAGTAGTGTCTTAATTGCATTTGTAGCGATTAGTTTAGTAGTTTCAAGTATTATGATAGCAATAATTACTTATATTTCTGTAATTGAGAGAACTAAAGAAATTGGAATACTTAGAGCAATAGGAGCAAGTAAGAAAGACATTTCACGTGTATTTAATGCAGAAACTTTAATAGAAGGGCTAAGTGCTGGAGTGCTTGGAATAGTAGTAACACTTCTTTTAAATATACCAATTAACATTATTATAAAGAATGTAGTAGGTATTAGTAACATTGCATCTCTTCCAGTAGTAGGTGCTATTGTATTAATTATTATTAGTGTATTACTAACAGTAATTGCTGGATTTATTCCTGCAAAAATAGCAAGTAAAAAAGATCCAGTAGAAGCATTAAGAAGTGAATAAAAATTAAATATATACATAAAATAAAATAGTTAGTTAAGTACTTGACTATTTTATTTTTTTGTTTTATTATTGACTAGCGGATAGAAAAAAGAAGGTGATAGATTGCAAAGAAATGTTATTAGTGAAATTAAAAATTTAAATAATTGTATGGTGAAAAAACTTTTTACTTTAGGAAAAAAAGAAGATGAAAAATTTCATCCAAGACCATTACAAGTAGAAATAATAACTTATTTAATTGAAAATAAAGATAAAACAATTTATCAAAAAGACATCGAAGAAAAATTAAAAATAAGCAAAGCCGCTGTTTCAGATGTTTTAAATAGTATGGAAGGTAGAGGTATTATTACTAAGGAAGCAGATGTGTATGATGCTAGACGAAAAAGAATAATAATATCTAAGAAGGCAATTGAAACACATGATGTTATGATGAAACGTCTTGATAGTTTAAATGATAGTATATTAGATGGAATATCTGAAGATGAACTTAACATTTTTTATAAAGTAATAGAAAAGTTAAGAGAAAATATGAAGAAAGAAGGAGTTTAATGTTTAAATTATTTAAGAATTTATCTACTAAAGATAAAATATATGTAGTTATTTGTATAGTCTTAATAGTTTTTCAAGTATGGTTAGAGTTAAAAATGCCTGATTATATGAGTGCGATAACTAGACTTGCTCAAACTGAAGGTAGTAAAATGTCTGATATATTAGAACAAGGTGCTTACATGTTAGTATGTGCTGGAGGCTCTTTAATATCAGCAATTATCGTTGGATATTTTGCATCTTTAGTCGCATCATCATTTTCTGCAACATTAAGATTAAAAATATTCAAAAAAATTCAAGACTTTGGAATTCAAGAAATTAAAAAATTCCAAACAAGTAGTTTAATTACTCGTACAACAAATGATGTAATGCAAGTAGAAATGTTAATTGGTATGGGACTTCAAATGATGGCTAAAGCACCAATTATGGCAGTTTGGGCAATTATGAAAATTCTAAATAAAGGGTTAGAATGGAGTATTTTAACAGCAATATGTGTTGTGATACTTTTAGCCACTGTTGTGACATTAATGATTATTGTTATGCCAAGATTCCAAATTGTTCAAAAATTAATTGATAAAATAAATGGTGTAACTGGTGAAAATTTATCAGGTATTAGAGTAATTAGAGCATTTAATGCTGAAAAATTCCAATCTGATAGATTTGAGGAAGTAAATGATAAATTAACAAAAACACAAAAGTTTAATCAAAGATGTTTTGCAGTAATGATGCCAATAATGAATCTTGTTATGCATGGTTTAACTCTTGGAATTTATATCATAGGAGCAGTATTAATAAATAAAGCAGGAATGCTTGATAAGATAACATTATTTAGTAACATGGTAGTATTTTCAAGTTATGGAATGCAAGTAATTATGTCATTCTTAATGCTAGCCCTAATATTTATGATGTGGCCAAGAGCAGAAATATCTGCTAAAAGAATAAACGAAGTGCTTGATGAAAAAATTGCTATTAAAAATGGTACTTTTAAAGGAGATACTAAAGAAAAGGGAACAGTAGAATTTAAGAATGTTTCATTTAAGTATCCTGATGCAGATGAATATTTATTAAAAGATATTTCATTTACTGCTAAAAAAGGTGAGACAGTAGCATTTATAGGATCTACTGGTAGTGGTAAATCTACTCTTATAAATTTAATTCCTAGATTTTATGATGTAACTGATGGTGAAGTATTAGTAGATGGAGTAGATGTAAAAGAATATGATGAAGCACATCTTCATAATAAAATTGGTTATATTTCTCAAAAAGCAATAATGTTTACTGGAACAGTAAGTGAAAATGTTGCTTACGGAGATAATGGTCGTGAAAAACCAACTGAAGAGCAAATCAAAAAGGCAATTGAAGTAGCTCAAGGAACAGACTTCGTAGAGAAAATGGATAAAAAATATGATGCTCATATTGCAAGAGGTGGAACTAATGTATCTGGTGGTCAAAAGCAAAGATTATCAATAGCAAGAGCTATCGCAAGAGATCCAGAAATATATATATTTGATGATTCTTTCAGTGCACTTGATTATAAAACAGATGCAACACTTAGAAAAGAATTAAAAGAATATACAAAAGATGCAACTAGTATGATTGTTGCTCAAAGAATTGGAACAATAATTAATGCAGATAAAATTATCGTATTAGATAAAGGAAGATGTGTTGGACAAGGAACACATAAAGAATTATTAAAAAATTGTGAAGTTTATAAAGAAATTGCACTTTCACAATTAAGTGAGGAGGAGTTAGCAAGTGCCTAGACCAAGAGGACCAAGAGGTGGAGCTCAAGAAAAGCCTAAAAACTTTTGGGGCTCTATGAGAAGATTACTTAAGAATTTAAATAGTTGGAAATTCTTACTTATATTTGGATTAATTCTTGCTTGTGCAAGTTCTATACTAGCACTAATTGCTCCAAATAAACTATCTGATTTTACAGATGAAATATCAAAAGGTTTAGTACCAAATACAGAAGTACTAACAAAAATTTCAAATAAGATGACATCAAACTTCAACGAAGAAAATTTTGAAAAAACATCAACTGAGATTATGACATCAGAAAAATTAACAGCAAGTGAAAAGAATGCATATAAAGAAGTAATTAGTAAAATGACAACATTAGAAAATAAAGAAGATGCATCTAGATTATTATTAACACTTCCAGATGACGTTTTAAAGTTTTATTTAACAGACTTTAAAATAGATGAACAAACAATAACAGTAAAAGATCAATTAGAATTAATGAAATTAACATCAAAAAAGAAAGGTGAAAAATCAACTGAAAATGCCTTAAAACTAATTGACGAAATGCCAAAATCAGTAAAGAAGTTAGTTGAACCAAAAATTGATATGAAAGAAATTAAAACTATTGGATTTGGTTTAGGATTAATTTATTTTATAAGTGCGTTATTTAGTTATATACAGTCATTTTCAATGACTACTATATCAAATAATTTTGCAAAAAAATTAAGAAGAAATATTAGTAATAAAATTAATAAATTACCATTAAGATACTTTGATACTCATGAAAACGGAGATGTATTATCTCGTGTTACAAATGATGTAGATACAATATCAATGAACTTAAATAATAGTTTAGCAACTCTTGTATCTAGTACAACATTATTTGTAGGATCAATTATTATGATGTTTGTAACAAACTGGTTAATGGCAATTACTGCAATATTATCAAGTCTAATTGGATTTGCTTTAATGTTCTTAATACTTGGAAAGAGTCAGAAATATTTTGCTAAACGTCAAAAAGAGTTAGGTGACTTAAATGGTTACATTGAAGAAATTTATTCAGGACATACTGTTGTAAAAGCATATAATGGATGCGAAAAAGCAATTGAAGAGTTTCAAGAATTAAATACAAGACTATATGATGCAAATAGAAAGAGTAATTTCTTATCTGGGTTAATGCAACCAATCATGGGGTTTGTTGGAAACTTAGGATATGTTGCAGTATGTATAGTCGGAGCTTTACTTGTAGTTAATGGAAATATTTCATTTGGTGTAATTGTTGCATTTATGATTTATGTTAGATTATTTACTAATCCATTATCACAAATAGCTCAGGCAACAACAAACTTACAGTCAACTGCAGCAGCAAGTGAACGTGTATTTGAATTTATGGATGAAAAAGAAATGAATGACGAATCACACGTTACAAAACATCTTCATAGACATAAAGTAAAAGGTGAAATTGAATTTAAAAATGTTAAATTTGGTTATGATGACACAAGAACAATAATTAATGACTTTTCTGCAAAAGCAAAGCCAGGACAAAAGATTGCAATTGTTGGACCAACTGGTGCTGGAAAAACAACAATGGTTAACTTACTAATGAAGTTCTATGAAATTAATTCAGGAGATATTTTAATAGATGGGGTATCAACAAAAGAATTATCTCGTGAAAATATTCACAAACTATTTGTTATGGTATTACAAGATACATGGTTATTTGATGGAACTATAAGAGAAAATATTAAATTTAATCAAGAAAATATAACAGATGAAGATATTTGGAACGCATGTAAAACAGTTGGAATAGACCACTTTATTAAGACTTTACCAGGAGGACTTGATGCTCGCCTTGGTGATAATGATGCAATAAGCAGTGGAGAAAAACAATTATTAACTATTGCTCGTGGTATGGTAGAAGATGCTCCATTCTTAATTTTAGATGAAGCTACTTCAAACGTTGATACAAGAACTGAAGAATTAGTTCAAAAAGCAATGGATAAATTAACAGAAGGAAAGACATCATTCATTATCGCACATAGATTATCAACTATTAAAAATGCAGATTTAATTCTAGTAATGAAAGATGGAAATATAATAGAACAAGGAAATCATGATGAATTAATAAAGAAAAATGGTTTTTATGCTGACTTATATAATTCACAATTCCAAAAATAATATTAAGATTGTCAACTTGACAATCTTTTTTCTTTGTAAACAAATGTAAAAGAAAATAAAAAAATAAATTAAGTCGAATTCCTTGTTAATAATTTCATCATAATATATAATTAAATAAGATAGGAGGATGAGATGTATAACAAAAGGTAAGGTTAAAGTTGCAATTGTCATTTTAGCATTCTGTCTAATTGTAGGGTATGCATCAATTACAACAATTATGAGTTTAAGCGGAATTATTCGAATTAATAGTGATCCAAATGATTTTACAAACAATATAATCTTTAAAGAAGCAGATATGGATCAAATCAGTAAATCGGATGGAGCTGCCGCAATAATATCTGCAGACGGAAAAACAATATCCTTTTCAACTCAAACATTAGATGTCTTGAATGAAACGTCAACATTAAATTATAAAATTAAAAATAATAGTCAGTATAATGCTTTAGTAGGAAAGATAAATTGTGTTTCTAGTGATACAAAATATATTGAAATAGCACCAGCAGGAACACTTGAAAATCAAATTGTAAAAAAAGGCAATATATCAGATAAAGATACTATTTCCATTATATTAAAGCATCCTTATGAAGAAAAAGTTCCAAAAACAATAACTGTAAGTTGTACATTAAATGCAACTGCACAACCAGCATCATAATGATGCAAATACTTAAGAAGTGAGAGGTAAAATAATGAATAAACAAATGAAAATAGCAATATTTGCAATAATAGCTTTAGGATCTATCGGATTTGCTGCTATCACAATATCATTAAGACAAAATGGTACAGCAACAATAAGTGGAATTGAATCAAACTTTACAAACAACATTCAATTTGAAACAGTTTATGCAGATGAACAATCAAAAACAGACGGAGCAACAATTTCAATTACACCAGACAGAAAATCATTTACATTTACAACTCAGACATTAACAACAACTCAAGATTCATTTCAAATAAATTATAATATTAGAAATAGAAGTCAATATGGAGCAAGAATAGGTGGACTTACTTGTCAAGTAGAAGGAACTGCAAAAGAGTATGTAGATGTCCAAGAAAATAACGATATTCAAGATTCAATTATTAAACCATCTGGTATATCATGTTCAGATTCAGTTCTTATATATCTTAATAAATCATATGCAGATACTACTGAGCAAACATTAACAGTTACTTGTTCATTACAAGCAACAGCAACAGATTATGATCCTAATGATCCAACATTAAAAACATGTGACAATAACTAAAAAAAATTAAAAGAAGAGGTAAAAATATGAATAAACAAATCAAAGTATCAATTGTAGTTTTATTACTAGCAACAATAGTTGGTTTTGCAGCAATATCACTTACACTTAATTTTACTGGAAACATTAACATTAAAGGTTCTTATGACAACTTTTCAAATGGAGTTATATTTTCTGAAGCAGCAATGGATACAACAAGTACAAATGATGGAGCAACAGCAACAATAGCAATTGATGGAAAATCAATAACATTTACAACACAAACATTAGATACATTAAATGAACAAGCAGTATTAACATATAAAATTAAAAATGATAGTCAATATAATGCTCAACTTGGAGAAATGAATTGTACATCAGATGATACCGATTATGTTCAAATAACACGTGGAGGAGCATTAACTAATACAATAATTGCAAAAGGTGAAACATCTGATGCTGATACTATAACAGTAAAACTAGTAAAAACATATTCAGAAACAACACCAAAGAGAGTAACGATTACTTGTGATTTAAATGCAACTGCTCAATCTGCAGCATAATAAGAAAGAGAGTAAAGATATATAATGAAACAATTAAATAAAACTATTTTATTGCTAATTATAAACATTTTACTCCTTTTATCATTTGTATATTTTAAAGAAAAAAGTCTAATTATAACAACAATAGTATTATTACTAACGACAATATATTTAATAAAAAAATATAAATTTAAAAAAGAATCGTTTATTAAAGAAAAGAATTATTTTTACTTAGTACTAGCAAGTTCACTAGCTTTCTTAATTTTATTTTATTTAATAAGTCTAAAAACTGGTTATTCCATAAACTATAGTGTATTTTATAAAAATTATTTGAGAAAACTAACAATAATTTTAACAATTTCCATAATAGTACTAACAGAAATAATAAGATATATAAGTTCTTATATATTAACTGATAAAGAAAAGAAAACAAAAGCATTATTACTAATTCTATTTATATTAATAGATATAATTATAAGTAATAAAGCCTATGGATATTATTCATTCAGTCAGATATATACATTTATTACAGTAGTGTTACTACAAAGTATTATGAAAAATACTTTTCTAAACTATTTAGTAAAAGAATCAGGAATTAAATCATGTTTAATATATAGAGTAATAATAGATATGTATATATTTGTAATACCAATATTACCAAGTATAAATAGTTTCCTAGAAGGTGTATTATTTATGCTATATCCATATTTCTTATATGAATTAATAGAAATATTAATGGTAAAAAAGCTTCCTAAGATGAGTGAATATAAAAAAAGTAAAAAGAAATTAAATGATTACGTAATAGTTATAATATTTATTGGATTAGTATATTTAATATCATGCCAATTTACTTATAATATGATTGCAATAGGTACAGAATCAATGACTGGAACCATTAATAAGGGAGATGCAATTATATATAAGAAATATAAAAATCAAAAATTATCTAAGGGAGATATAATTGTATTTAAAAAGAATGGTACATTAATAATACATAGAATAATAAAAATAAATTATGGAGAGTTTGAAAATACATATATAACTAAAGGAGACTACAACAAAGAAAAAGATGATTGGGTTGTATATGAAGAAGATATTGAAGGAGTAAAAGAACTTACTATTAAATATATTGGAATACCTTCAGTTCTTTTAAGTGAGTTAATGCAGTGAGGTGAGTCATATGGTAATAGATAAAAATAATTATAAGAAATTTATAATTATAGGAATCTTCATATTAGTAGTATTAGGACTTATAGGATGGTTTAATTCATCATTTCATAATACTTATAAACTACATTACAGTGAGAGTAGTGATTTAGACTACAAAGTATATTTAGATAATAATAATTATTTTGATGAAGATTATTTAGGAAAAAATAAAGTATATGTATCATCTCTAATTAATAAAATAAATACAGAATTTAAATATAGTTTTAAAACAGATACAAAATTAGATCTAACTTATTCTTATTATATAGATGCTAAAGTACAAATAAACACAGCCGAAGGAAAGAATATTTTAGAAAAAAAATATAAGATATTAGATAATAAAGAAATACAAGATGTAAATAATTCTTTCACTATAGATGAAAAAGATATTTCAATTGATTATAAAAAGTATAATGAACTTGCATCTTCTTTCTTAGATAGATATAGTATAGATGGAGATGCACTATTAAAAGTAGGGTTATATGTAAATGTTCAAGGTAATAATGAAAAATTTGAACAAGGCTTATCAGATAATGCAGTAGTAAGTATAACAATACCACTTACAAAGAGAACAACAGATATAAGTTTAAAATATGATTTGTCTAATAATAAAGACGCAGTATTACAATATAAAAAAGGCAACAGTAAAGCAATTGTATTAATAGTAATAGTCATATTGTCAGCAATTGATATAGCATTTATGGTATATGTATATTTAGTACAAAGAAATTTAAAAACTCCTGAAGAATTATTTGAAGAAAGATTAAAAAATATATTAACTGATTATAGTAGATATATATCTGAAACAAAAGTAGTTGAATCAATTCAAAGTTTAGTAGAAACTAGAAGTTTAAGAATAGTACTATTGAAAACATTTGATGGATTAATTGCGGTAAGAGATAATGTAAATAAACCAATTCTATATCAAAACGAAAAAACAAGAGCAGTATTTTATATAATATCTGATAATATAGGTTATATTTATATTATGAAAGTAAGTGATTTTGAAAACAGTAAAAAATTATTAATTGAAGATGAAATAGAAGTATTATAAAGAAGGTGTAGTATGAAGAAGCTTAGTTATATATTTATCGTATTAATTGTTACTATGGCAATAGGCTATGCTTCTTTAAATACTAATATGCAACTCGCAGGAACTGCTCTTTTAAGAGCAAACATAGATCTTATGGTAACAGGTGTAGAAGTAAGTAATGTAGTTGGAAATGCAGAAGAAATAGAAAAGGCAGATTATGGTACAGAAAAAATTATGTTATATAATAAATTACCAGACTTAACATCTCAAATTACTTATAAATTAACAATTAGAAATAGAACAAATATGCCATATATAATTTCATCTACTCAAGACTTATACGCAAGTAATAATACAAATATAGTTTATGAAATAAGTAATAATGAATCAGATAAAGTAATTAATGAAAATTCAGAAAAAGATGTATATGTCACAATAAAATACAAAGATGGATTAACATCACTTCCAGCAAATACATCAAAAAGAACAACAGTCCAATTAGTATTAAAAACTGCTCAAACATTAATGGTATCATATGATAATTCAAAAACAGGTCTTAATTGTAGTGATGTGCAATGTGCATTAGATGAAATATCTAAGATGGTAGGTGATTAGTTTGAAAAAATTAAAAGATAAAATTATAAATAATAAAAAATATATTCTAGGTATTATAACAGGAATACTAATATCAGGAACAACAGTATATGCTGCAACTGTTATTTCTGCATCAAATGTGTCATACTTAAACACATCAAGTAAACTATCATCTACAGATGTACAAAGTGCAATTGATGAGTTATATACAAAAGCTAAAACAAATTGTCCAGATGGATATATATGTAAAACTAATCAATTTTCAAAAGATTCTTGGGAAACAATTGCCAATAATGTTAAATCAGGGGCAATATCAAATTATGTAGTAGGAGATGAAAAAGAGATTGACCTTGGCGATTTTGGAAAACATATTGTAAGAATATCGAATACATCCGAATGTACAAATGGTGAAACAAGCGAGACTGCCTGTGGCTTTGTAATAGAATTTACAGATATTATCAATAATCAAAAAATGAATTCTTCCAATACAAATGTTGGAGGATGGCCAGCAACTGAGATAAGAACATATTTAAATGAAACAATTTATAACGCTTTACCAAGCAGTTTACAAAATGTAATAACAGCAACAAACGTAATATCTAGTCATGGAAAAACAGAGGTTGAAAACAACTTTAAATCAACAGATAAATTATATTTATTATCAACTAAAGAAATATGGGGAAAAACTGACACAACAAATGCTATTGGAGCAGATACAGCAGAAAATGAAACAAAACAACTAGACTATTATAAAAATAAAGGTGTATCAACAGCAAACTATTCTGATGTAATAAAAAAATATCAAGAAAAAAATGCTAGTTGGTGGTTACGATCAGGTTATTCATATTCAACATATAACTTTTTCTCGGTATATTCGGATGGAAATTGGGCAAATACTAACGCTACAACTTCAACAGGTATATCACCAGCTTTCAGAATTGCATAAAATATAGTTATACATATTGAAAAAACACACAAAATGTGCTATAATGAAATCATGAAGAGAGATTTTAATAGGTTAAAATTAATTATTTCTCAACTTGGAATACTTTAATAGGTTAAAATTAATTGTATTCCTTTTTTTATACTTAAATAAGAGGGTAATATTATGAATGAATTATTAGATAAGTTATTTAAATGGGACATTAAAGATTTAATAAAGGCAATTATTGGATGTTTTCTATTTGCATTCGCAGTAAACATATTTCTAGTACCTAATTCACTATATAATGGAGGAATACTAGGTATAGCTCAATTAATAAGAAGTTTATTTATAAATGTATTACATATAAAAACATCATTTGATGTATCAGGTATTATCAATTTACTTCTTAATTTACCATTATTTGTACTTGCTTATAAATTTATTAGTAAAACATTCTTTAGAAGAAGTCTAGTTTGTGTAATATTTCAAACAATATTTTTAACTATTATTCCAACACCGGATAAAGCAATTGTAAATGATTTATTAACTTGTGTCTTAATTGGAGGAATAATTGCAGGATATGGAAGTGGAATGACTCTATCAGCAAGTGGATCAGGTGGAGGAACAGATATAATAGGAATACTTATTAGTATGCGAAATAGAAACCTATCAGTTGGAAAAATTGGAGGAGCAATAAATATCGTAATCTACGCAATATGTGGACTATTATATGGACTACCTACCATGATATATTCAATCATTTATACAGTAATAGCAAGTATAGTAGTAGATAATACTCATGAACAAAATATTTGTAGTTATGTAATGATATTTACAAAAGATAAAACTAAAACAATAATTAACTTTATAAAAGAAGAACTACAAAGAGACGCAACATACTGGGATGCAAAAGGTGGCTATAATCACGAAAAAGTAAATATAATCTATTCCGCACTATCAAAATATGAAATGCAACGCCTAGAAAGACATTTAAAAGAACTAGATAAAAATGCTTTTATGATAAAAAGTGAAGGAATAGGAATAGAAGGAAACTTTAAAAAGTCTCTTACAAAGTAATATTAAAATTAAAAATTTGTAAAAAGAAATTGAAAAAACTGAAAGAATAAGTCTAATAAATAATAAAATCCAGAGTTTTACATATAATAAAATATATGATAAAACAACTAAACGAGGTGATTATTATTAAAACATTCATACTTATTTTATTCAGTTTTTTTGTATCTATTATACTTCTATTTATATATAGTTCTCTAAAAATAGCAAGTCAAGTTGATGAAGACAATTTACATTAATTTGTAAAGTTATAAATATAGAAATTAATATTAAATTAAAATATGTTAAAATTATCTTGGTGAGTTTATGTATAAATTTATAAAAAAATATATTTTAATATTAGTTTTTATTCTTTTATTGTGTCCATTTAATATAAATGCATTGGTAACTCAGTCATCTGATATATATGTAACAGATAATGCAAATGTATTAAAAGATGAAACTAAAGACTATATAGTAACATATTCAGACTTCTTAAAAGATAAAGAAAAAATAGACTACTATGTAGTGACATTAAAATCACTTGAAGGAATAAACCTAAAAGAATATACTGATTATATTTATGATTCATTTAATATGAATGAAAAAGGACTATTAATAGTATTTTCTAAGAGTGATAGACAACTAAGAATAAAAACAGGAATAAAACTTTCTAAAATAATACCAGATAACGTAATTGAAGAATACATTAACTCATACTTTATGCCATATTTAAAAGATGAAGACTGGAACTCTGGAATAAAAAACGGTTACTCATCATTTTATAAACTATTATGTAACTATTATGAAATAGATTCATCTCCAATGACAGTATATAATGGACTAAGTTTTATAAAAAAATATAAATATTCAATATTCATGATTATATTATTTATTTGCTCATTTCTATCTAATAAGTTAGGTACTTATCATTTTAATATTAAAAAAGGAAAAATTACTCAAGCATTTAAAACAGACTTTATCTCAATATTAGGAATATTATTAAACTTATACTTATTACTAATAATATATTATTTATTACCCTTAGGTGTAATAGTAGTAATAGGTTTTGAAGTAATTAATATTATTGGTTTAAAAGAAAATTTTCAAGAAGAAAAAATATTAAAAAGAAAAGATAATAAAAAATTAAGAAGAAAAATAAGAAAAAAAGCTAAATAAATTACATAAATATAAATTATTTATGTTTTTCTATGAAAAAATCTTGATAGTTTGCTATAATATTAAAAGTGGTGAAGAAGTATGAAAAGAAGCGAAGTAGATAGAACTAAGTTAAGTCCAATGATGCAACAATATATGGAAATAAAAGATAAGTATGAAGATACCATTATCTTTTTTAGACTAGGGGACTTTTATGAAATGTTTTTTGAAGATGCAATATTAGCATCACGTACCCTAGAATTAACTTTAACAGGAAAACAAGCTGGTCTAGAAGAGAGAGTTCCAATGTGTGGAATTCCGCATCATGCCTACACAAACTATGTCGAAGAATTAGTAGATAAAGGTTACAAAGTTGCAATCGTTGAACAATTAGAAGATCCAAAACTTACAAAAGGAATGGTTAAAAGAGATGTCGTTCAAGTAATAACAAAAGGTACACGAATTGACTCATCAATTGACTCAAAATCAAATAACTTTATAGCAAACATCTATGACTTTTCATATTGCTTTGGTATAAGTTATATTGATGTATCAACAGGCGAAGTGTATGCAGAACTAGTTGAGGGAGAAAGTGACAAAGTAATAAAAGAAATCATAAAACATGGATTCAAAGAAGTAATAGTAAATGACACAATAGATAGAGAAATAGTAGAAAGATTAAGAACAAGTCATGATGTTTTAGTAACTATTACAAAAGAGTGCCTAGATTCAAATGATTATTCATATATTTATAAAAAGATAGAAGATCAAAGAATAATAACAACACTTAAACATTTATTAAACTATGTTGTAGAAACTAAAAAAGGAGACTTACATCATTTACAAGAATGTAAAATAATTAAGTCCTCTGAATACCTTGAATTTGATTCAAATACAGAAAGAAACTTAGAACTTGTAGAAACACTAAGAAATAGAGAAAGACAATATAGTCTTTTATGGTTACTTGATAAATGTAAAACTGCTATGGGAAGTAGATACTTAAAATCAAGTATTTTAAATCCATTAACAAGTAAAGAAGAAATTGAAAGAAGATATGATATTGTTTCAAAACTAAGTACAGAGTTTATTTTAAGAGATGATTTAATCAAATGTTTAGAAGAAGTATATGACCTTGAAAGATTAGTTGGAAGAATTACTTATGGTAATTTAAACGCTAAAGACTTATTACAATTAAAGTCATCTGTAAAAGAACTACCAAGAATTAAAGAAATATTAACAGAATTAAAATTCGATAAAAAAATAGATACATTTGAAGAAATATATAGTCTACTTGATAGAACAATTCTAGAAGATGCACCATTTACTCTACATGAAGGTCATTTAATAAAAGAAGGCTATAATGCTGAACTAGATGAATTAAAAAAGATTAGTAGTGGATCAAAAGACTTTATTCTAGAAATGGAAAAAGAAGAAAAAGAACGTACTGGTATTAAAAATTTAAAAGTTGGGTATAATAAAGTATTTGGTTATTACATAGAAGTATCTAAAGGTCAAAAAGATTTAATAAAAGATGAATATGGTTATGAGAGAAAACAAACTCTAGCTAACGCTGAAAGATATATTACTCCAGTCTTAAAAGAAAAAGAAAATATAATATTAGGAGCTGAAGAAAAAATTATTTCACTAGAATATAAATTATTCATGGATATTCGAGAAGTAATAAAAAGATATGTAAAACAACTTCAAAAAACAGCAAGAGTTATTAGTGAAGTAGATATGCTACAATCATTCTCAGTTGTAGCAGATGCTTATAAGTTTGTAAGACCAGAATTGGTAGAAGATAAAACATTAAGATTAATAGAATGTCGTCATCCAGTAGTTGAACAAGTAATGAAAGACAAATACATTCCAAATGATATAGTAATGGACAAAACAACAGACATATTACTAATAACAGGCCCAAATATGGCAGGTAAATCAACTTATATGCGTCAATGTGCAATTACTATTATTATGGCTCAAATGGGTTGCTTTGTACCTTGTAAGTCTGCCACAATGCCAATATTTGATAAGATATTTACACGTATTGGAGCAAGTGATGATTTAGTAAGTGGAGAATCAACTTTCATGGTCGAAATGAAAGAAGCAAATACAGCTATTCAAGAAGCAACAGAAAACAGTTTAATTCTATTTGATGAATTAGGAAGAGGAACTGCAACATACGATGGAATGAGTCTTGCTCAAGCAATTCTTGAATATATCCATGATAAAATAAAAGCAAAAACAATGTTTTCAACTCATTATCATGAATTAACTGTTCTAGAAAAAGACTTAAAACATTTAAAAAATGTCCATGTGTCAGCAATTGAAGAGCATGGTACAATAACATTCTTACATAAAGTAAAACAAGGAGCAGTTGATAAAAGTTATGGTATTCATGTAGCAGGACTTGCTCATTTACCAGAATCGTTAATTAAAAGAGCAGATGAAATATTGAATGTCTATGAACATAAAAACAGAAAAAAAGAAACATTTACTCAAACATCTCTTTTTGAATTAACAGAAGAAGAAATAGAACCGAAGAAAAATGAAGTAGAAGAAAAAATAAAAGAAATAAATCCATTAGAAATGACGCCAATGGAAGCATTAAACTTCTTATATGATTTAAAAAAACATATAAAAGAAAAAAAATAAAACTTATTTTAATATAAGTTTTTATATGATAAAATTAAGTAGGTGATTTAAATGAAAAATAGAAATGAATTAAGAGAAATTATTATGAAAGTAATATATCAAGTAAGCATTCTTGAAGAAACTGACTTAGACTATGATATAAATGCTTTAATTAAAGAACAATTAGAAATAGAAAATGATTTTGTAAATACATGTGTTAATGGAATAATTGAACATAAAAAAGAAATAGTAAAACTTGCTAATAAATATTTAAAAGATTGGACAATTGATAGATTAAATAAAGTAGATCAAGCGATTCTAGAACTTGGAATATTTGAATTAATGTATACAGCAACTCCATCAATCGTGTCTATAAATGAAGCTATCGAATTGTCTAAAAAATATTCTGAAGAAGCTGTTACTAAAATGATCAATGGTGTATTAGATAAAATCTATCATGAAGAGACTAAAGAATCTGAGTAGGTGATACTTTGAACGATAAATACATATCAGTATCACAACTAACAAGATACATAAAGTATAAAATAGACAATGATGTAAATTTAAATGAAGTGTTCTTAAAAGGAGAAATATCTAACTTTAAAGCTCATAGTAGAGGACACTTTTATTTTACATTAAAAGATGAAGGTAGTAGAATTAACGCTATTATGTTTGCTTCTCAAACAAAGAAAATTAAATTTGTACCCCAAGATGGTATGAAAGTATTAGTAACTGGAAAAATAAGTGTTTTTGAAGCAAATGGTGGTTATCAAATATATGTAAATGAAATGTTAGAAGATGGAGTAGGTAACTTATACATTGCCTACGAGCAATTAAAAAAGAAGCTAGAAAATGAAGGTTTATTTAATAAAGACCATAAAAAAGAGATTCCACATATTCCAAAAAGAGTAGGAGTAGTAACTGCACCAACTGGTGCTGCTATAAAAGATATAATATCTACTATAAAAAGAAGATGGCCTCTAACAGAAATTTATTTATTTCCATCTCTTGTCCAAGGAGAAGATGCCAAAGAAGATATTGTAAAGCAAATAAAAAAAGCAGAAAACTTTTATTTACCACTTGATACATTAATAGTTGGTCGTGGGGGCGGCTCTATCGAAGATTTATGGCCATTTAATGAAGAAATAGTAGCACGTGCTATATATGAATGCAAAGTTCCAACAATAAGCGCTGTAGGGCACGAAATTGACTTTACAATAGCCGACTTTGTAGCAGACTTAAGAGCTCCGACTCCAACAGGAGCAGCAGAAATGGCAGTACCACAATTATCTGACATGAAAAACTATCTAAATCAAGTAAATATAAGATTAAATAATACAATAAACAATAAAATAAATAATAATAAAAGAAAATTAAATGATATTATGGCAAGAAATATCTTTAAAAATCCAATGATAATATATGAAAAAAAAGAATTATATTTTGATAGTATCTTAGAAAGATTAAAATTTAGTCTAAAAAACCTAACAAGTGCCAAAGAAAAAGAACTAATTAAAGTAAAAAACTCATATATATTAAAAAATCCACATCAATTATTAGAAAAAAAAGGTAATAAATATCTTCAATTAGTATCCAAATTAGAGACATTAAGTCCTTTACTTACATTACAAAGAGGATATACTATGACAAAAAAAGAAGGCAAAGTAATAACAAAAAGTACAGACGTAAAGAAAAAAGATATTATTGAAATAGTTTTTAGTGATGGATCAGTTAACGCAGAAATAAAGTAGGAAGGAAAATGAGTATTATGGCAAAAGAAGAAAAAGAATTAAGTTTTGAAGAAAGTCTAAACAATCTAGAAGAAATAGTAAAAAAATTAGAAACTGGTGAAGTACCATTAGATGATGCTATAAATGAATTTAATAAAGCAATGAAATTAGCAAAGTCATGTGACGATAAATTAAAGAGTGCTGAAGAAGCAATTACTAAATTAGTATCAGATACAGGTGAAATAAAAGATTTTAAAATAGAAGACTAAAAAAAGACCAATTAAAGGTCTTTTTTACTTAAATAAAAGTAGACAAGCAAGTTCAAATTCTTTATCGCCATCTAAAGGAACATAATCTTCATCATTTACACTTTTTCTAATTATCATATCTTCGCTATTAGCAACATTTGATAAGAAAACATAAGTAGTACCAACATTTTTAACTTCTTTTAAAATGGCATAATCAACACCATCAACATTCATAATCTCTAATTCTTTATCCATATTATTTTCCTCCTTGCAAATCATATGCATCATTCTCAACTAAATATTGAGATTGTGCATGATCATCTTGCATAGCTTGTAACTCTTCTTTTTTATCTTTTAATTCATTACTTAAAACTATACGTTTTTCTATATGTTTTTCAAAATCTTTAGTATCTTTATAACCATTTTTCTCTAAAAATTCTTGATATCCACCATATTCATTACTATATGCCATAACCTGATCTGTTTGATATTCTCCAATACTTTTTTCACAATAATATACTGCTTCATCATAATTATCATAGTTTTCTTCCATTTTATTATGAATACTTAAATAATCATACCAATAATGTTCTTTATCGTAAGTTAGATGTGCATCTTTATTAATTACATTTGTTCTAAATTCTCCAATCATTCCTCCAATAACTAAATTATCTTGATAAGTACTAACTAAATTACTTCCAGCACCAAGAACAACGCCTGCTGTTATTGCTCCAGCAACAAATAGTGCCTTCATTCTATTATGATAAACTTTTTTACTCATTACAACCTTAGTCTTTTTAGTTCTTTTTGCACTGTTTCCACTAATAGAATTTTTACGTAATCTTTCAGTTGAAAGTTCTCTATCATTATCTATCATATATCCACCTCTATTATAAATATATATAAATTATATCATAAAGTCAAAAGAAAAAGAATAATTATACCATATTAGGCAATAATATATATGAGGTGTATAAAATGAAAAATAATTGTTTAAAATTTCTATTTTTACTCCTAGTATTATTTCCAATAAATATATATGCTTATTCAAACAGATTAATAATAGGTGGAGAAACTATTGGAATTGAAGCTTATTCAAAAGGTATATATATAGTTGGATTTTATGATGTGGATAATAAAGCAATTGCAAAAGATGCTGGTTTTAAAATAGGAGATATTATTGAAAAAATAGATAATGTTGATGTAGGAGATATAAGTGATATTAATAAAATAATAAAGGATGATAAAATATATTCATTTAAAGTATTAAGAAATAATAAATATGAAGAAATAAAACTTTATTTATCAAGTAAAAATGATATTATAAAAACAGGTTTATATGTAAAAGATAAAATTAATGGTATAGGAACACTTTCATATATTGATCCAGAAACAAAAGTATTTGCATCTCTTGGTCACGAAATTTTAGAAAGTAATTCTATGTCTAAATTTAATATTAGTACAGGAACTATTTACAAAGCAGAAGTAACAAATATAAAGAAAAGTAAGCAATCTCTTCCAGGAGAAAAAAATGCAGATATTGAATATGAAAAAAGTATAGGTGAAATAAATAAAAATGAAATAAGTGGAATATATGGTAAATATAATGACATAATAGACAATAAAACTACAGTAGAAGTTGGTAAGAAAGAGGAAATAAGACAAGGAAATGCTCTTATTAAAACAGTAGTTGAAGAAGATAAAAAAGAAGATTTTAAAATAAATATTTTAAGTATTGATGAAAAAGATCCTGTAAAAAATATTTTCTTTGAAATTACTGATAATAAATTATTAAACAAAACAAATGGAATAGTTCAAGGAATGAGCGGCTCTCCTATAATTCAAAACAATAAAATTATAGGTGTTGTAAACTACGTTGTCTTAAATGACACTAAAAAAGGTTATGGGATTTTTATTGAAACAATGTTAAAAGAAGGAGACAAACTAAATTAGAGTATGTCTTTTTCACATAAATTTCTTATATTTTATTTATAATAATTATGGGACTAATACTAACAATATTTACTTATAACAATGATTTATTATATAAAGATAAAATAATTAAAATAACAAATATA
>UQQI01000010.1 GCA_900543055.1 uncultured Mollicutes bacterium | reverse complement strand
ATAATTTATATATATTTATAAAAAATAATAAATATAATTTGATAAATTTGAAAAATAATAAAGTAGGAAATACTTATGATAAAATAATTAGTACAGATAAAGATTTATTAATTATAAAAGATACTAATAACAAATATGGAATTATTAATTTACAAGGTAAAGAAATAATAAAACCATATTATGATGGTATTAAGTTTGATAATAATTATTTTGCTATGAATTCTAAAAAAGATGGTACATTAATAAGAAAAATCAGTGGATAATAAAGTGGCAAAAGCCACTTTTTTCTTATATTTAGTCATATTAATTATTTGCTGAATGTAGTAATTTATAGTATAATCATAAAAGGGTGAAGTATATGTACTTAAAAGGAATAACTGCTAGTGGATTCAAGTCATTTGCAGATAAAATAGAATTAAAATTAGACGGAAAAATAACATGTATTGTAGGTCCAAATGGTTCAGGAAAATCAAACGTTGTAGATGCAGTAAGATGGGTTCTAGGAGAACAATCTGTAAAGTCTCTTCGTGGAGATGGCTCTATGTCAGATGTAATATTTTCTGGTAGTAAAAGTAGAAATCCTTTAAATGTTGCTAGTGTAGAATTAGTTTTTGATAATAGTGATCATTTTTTAAATGTTCCGTATACAGAAATATCAATAAAAAGAAAAGTATATAGAAGCGGAGAAAATGAATATTATTTGAATAACGAAAAATGTCGTTTAAAAGATATTAATAATTTACTTATGGATACAGGTATGGGAAAAGAATCATTCAATATTATCTCTCAGGGTGAAGTAGATAAAATATTAAGCAATTCATCAACTGATAGAAGAGTAATATTTGAAGAAGCATCAGGTATTTTAAAGTATAAAAAAAGAAAAGAAGAAGCATTAAGACGATTAGATAAGACACATAATAACCTAGATAGAGTAAATGATATAATTAATGAACTAGAATTACAAATCGGTCCATTAAAAGAACAAAGTAAAAAAGCAGAAGAATATCTAGAAAACAAAAAAGGTTTAGATAAATATGAAGTAGCACTTCTAGCATATGATATTGAAAATATTAATAATGAGTTAGAAACTTCTAAAACACAAAAGGAAAAACTTTATAATGAAATTCTTACTTTATCAACAGAAGCAAGTAAAAATGATACAAAGTATTTAGAAGATAATAATATATTAGAAAAGAAAGAACAAGAAAAAACTACACTTCAAAGAGAATTATTAAAAGTAACAGAAGAAAAAACAAGAATAGAGGGAGAAAAAAATCTTTTAAAAGAGCGAAGTAAAACAACAAAAGAAGAAGATGAAATAAAAGAAAATATAAGAAATTTAATTAATGAGAGAGAAAAATTGTCCGGAGAAATAACTATAACTGATGAAAAATTAAAAAGTATTATAAAAGAATCATCAATAAAAGAAAATGACTCATTTGAAGTAGAAAAAAAATTAAAAAATGCTCAACAGAAAAAGAATATGTTAACGAATGATTATTCTAAACACAATCAAGACTTAATTTCTACAAAGCACAAAATAGATACTTTAAAAGTAGAAATAGAGCAGGGTAGTGATATGCCAAATAGTGTAAGAAAAGTTCTTAAAAATAGTGAGTTGACTGGTATATATAACACAATTGGTAATGTTTTATCAGTAGATGAAGAATATACTAAAGCTTTAAATACTGCAATATCTACTAATAAAAACTTTATAATCACAAAAGACGAAGAATCAGCCAAAAAAGCAATAGCTTATTTAAAAGATACTCATTCAGGAAGAGCAACATTCTTCCCATTATCTGTAATTAAAGAAAGATATGTTGATTATGATACTCTAAATATATTAAAAAACAGTACAGACTTCCTAGGGGTAATGTCAGATTTAATAAGATATAATAAAGAATTTACTAATGTTATAAAAAATCAATTAGGAATAGTATTAGTCGCAACAAACATAGATGCAGCAACAAGATTATCCCGAATGATTAAACAAAGATACAAAATAGTAACATTAGATGGTGATGTTGTAAATGTAGGAGGATCTCTAACTGGAGGTTCCCAAAATGCTGGTAGAAGTGTAATTATATTAAAACAAGAATTAACTCACTTAGAAAGACACCAAGAACTTTTAAAACAAGAAGAAAAAGAAATTCAACAAAGTCTACAAGATAATGCTAAAGAAATAAATAATATCGAAGAAGAATTATTTAAAATTTCAAAAGACAAAGTAGCCTTAAAAGAAAAATACGATAAAAAGAAAAATGAACTTTTAGAAATAAAAAACAAATTAATTGAAATTACTAAAGAATATGAGTCTCTTGAAGTAATAAATAATAATAGTGTAAGTAAAAAAGAAGAAGAATTAATTCATTTGTTCCATGAAAAGACAGCCTTAAAAGAGCAATTAGAAGAAAGAATAAATACATTATCAAAAGAAATATCTGACATGAAAGATAAAATTGAAAGATCACAAGCAGATGAAAAAGTAAAAAATAGTACTCTTCATACAAAAGAAAAACAATCTCGTGATTTAGAAATTCAAATAAATAGAATGGATGTAAAATTAGATAATATGTTAGAAAGATTATCTAGTGAATATGAGATGACCTATGATAGAGCAAAAAAAGAATATAGTCTTGATATTGAACCAGATGATGCTAGACTAAAAGTTAATACCTTTAGATCAAACATTAAAAGAGTAGGTATGGTAAATTTAGATTCAATAGAAGAATACCAACGAGTAAATACAAGATATGAATTCTTAACTAATCAAAAAGAAGATTTATTAAAAGCAGAAGATGCTCTTCTTGAAATTATGAATGAAATGGACGAAGTAATGAAAGAAGAATTTAAAACTACTTTTGAAAAAATAAGAGAAGAATTTCAAAAAGTATTCAAAGAATTATTCATTGGAGGACACGCTGATTTAAAACTAACAAATCCAGATGACTTATTAACAACAGGTGTTGACATAGTAGCATCTCCTCCAGGTAAGAAACTAACAACAATTTCATTATTATCAGGTGGAGAAAAAACATTAACTGCAATAAGTTTATTATTCGCAATACTTAACGTAAGAACAGTACCATTTTGCTTATTTGATGAAGTAGAAGCTGCCTTAGATGAAGCAAATGTTTCTCAATTTGGTAAGTATTTAAATCACTATAGAGATAAAACGCAGTTCTTAATAATTACACACAAGAAAAAAACTATGGAGTATGCCAATACTTTATATGGTATAACAATGCAAGAGTCAGGTGTATCAAAACTAGTTAGTGTAAAATTAGAAGATCATGCAGAAGTAATATAAAAATAAAAAAAGACTAGATGCCTCGCATTTGGTCTTTATTTTTGAATGGATTTTTAGAATCAATATGATCTATAAATAAAATGCCATTTAAATGATCAAACTCATGTTGGAAACAAATTGCAAGTTCTTCACGACCTCTTACATGAATCTTTCTTCCTTCCATATCGTATGCTTCCATTGTAACCCTAGCATATCTTGGAACAATTCCTTCAACTGGTCTATTAACACTTAAACAACCTTCGCCTTCTTCAACATATATTTGTTCAACAGAATTACTAATAATTCTTGGATTAATTAATATATATGTTTCAAATTCTCCTTCACCAGGCTCGCCAATCTCATTAACAACAACAAACATTCTCTTAGCAACCCCAAGCTGAATTGCTGACATACCCATACCAGGTCTTAAATCATATTTTTCAGCAAGTTCAGGAATTTGACTATCATGCAAATACTTAATCATTACATCAATTAAATCTCTATCTTTCTTTGATAAAGGAAATTCTACTTCTTTACTAATTGTTCTAAGTCTCTTATCTTTTTCATCTAATATATCCTTAGTTTTTAGCACTAATACCACCTCACTTATTTATATAAATATAATATCCATTTTAAAAATACATATATATTATATACTAAATTTATAAAAAGTCAAAAAAAGAGAGTGAATTGCTCACTCTAAATTTAATTACACCATCTTGTTCCAATAATAATAACAAGTAAAATAAATAATACTAAGATAATTGCATAGTTACTGTTAGAAGAGTTATTACTTACAGGATAATAATATGATGTAGTATTTGGACAGCAATATTGTGAAGGATTAGAAAATCCTGTTTGTCCGGCACCATAATAATACATAAATATCCTCCTTTTCTAATCTAATATAATTTATGTGATTTTACAAATAATGTTAATAAAAGGAAATCTCCCTAAAAAAAATAAGAAAAAAGAGTGATTTTATGTTATATTTATAATAGAAGGGAAGATAAGCATGAAGAAAATATTTAAATACATGGACAAACCCTTATTAATCATAACGGTGGCCTTGTTTGTTTTTGGACTAGTAATGGTATTTTCAGCCTCGAATGTAACCGCATATATGTCCCATGCAGTTAGTCCATATAACTACTTTATAAAACAAGCTATCTTTTTAATTGGTGGTTTAATATTATCCATGATAATAATCCGGTTTAACACAAGATCTTATGGTTTCTTTTCTTGGACCCTCCTGATTTTAGTAACTATTTCTTTAGTATTATTACTAATAATTGGAAAAGCAAAAAATCGAGCATTGAGCTGGTTTGATTTGGGTTTTATTAGTGTTCAACCTAGTGAATTTATAAAAGTAATAAGCATAGTATTTCTAGCCTGCTATTACGATACTAATCAGAAAAAACTAAATAGTTGGACAAAAAGCCTTTTTCCAATAGGAATATGTTTATTAATTGCTATACTTATATTTTTACAACCAGACCTTGGAACAACAATAATATTTTGTTGTATAGTAGGTACAATATTTTTATCAGTTCCAATATCAAAAGAAATAAAATATAAGATAACATTTGCAACACTCGGTTTTATATTTTTTGGAATAGTTGCTATAGTTGGAAGTGGAAAAGGAATACTTTTAGAAAGACAATTAGAAAGATTAAACTTTTCAAATCCATGTTCTCGAATATTAGAAGATGGAAACCAAGTATGTAACTGTTATATAGCAATCAATAATGGTGGCTTAACTGGTGTAGGTCTTGGAAATTCAACACAAAAGTACTTATATCTACCTGAGCCATATACCGACTTTATATATGCAATAATTGTAGAAGAGTTAGGTGTTATAACAGGAGTAATATTAATACTTTTATACATATTCATAATTTATAGAATACTATTAATTGGAAGACGAAGTCCAAATAATAGAGGCGCAGTAATATGCTATGGAGTAGCAATGTATATATTCTTACATGTTGCTGTTAACTTAATGGGAATAATGGGAATAATGCCAATGACAGGTGTACCATTACCATTTATGAGTTATGGAGGTAGTTTTACTATTTGTTTAATTGCTGCACTAACTTTAGTTCAAAGAGTAAGTTTTGAAAATGAAGTAATGAAAGAAAAGAGGAAGAAAAATGCCTAATACAGTAATTCATGAAGAAGTAGGATATTACTTATCGTCTAAATTGAATAAAAATTCATATGAATTTTATTTAGGATTAATGGCACCAGATGCAATAAACTATGAAAAATTTGCAACTAAAAACGAAAGATGGACATCTCACTTGAGATGTGAAAATCTTAATAGTTGGAAATTATCACTTAAAAAATTTTATCTAGAAAATAAAACAAAACACAACGAAGATTTTTTGTTAGGTTATGTTATTCATATTTTAACAGATATTGCTTATGATGAATATTTTGAAGAAGAAATAAAAAAAGAAATATTAAAAGAAAATGATGAAAAAAATTACTGGTATATTAAGTGGTCCGATATGGATAAATATAGTTTTAAAGATAAGAAAAAAATTATTAATATTTTAAACCAAGAAGATAAGTACTATGAAATAACTAATATTACAGAAGATAAATTAAGAAAATGGAAAATTAAGTTTACAAAAGATTTAGAAAAAGAAAATAAAAGTATTTACTTTAATCAAAAAATAATAGATAATTTAAATATAAGGGTAGAAGAAGAATTAAAAATTTTAAAAGGGTGATAGTGTGAGAAAAGAAAAAAAAGAAGAAAAGGAAACCGAGCCAAAAAAAGTAAAAAAAAGAAGTTTCATATTAAGTGATTTCATAGGTCCAATAGTTGCTATTGAAAACATTTTTATTATCTTATTTTATTTTTATTGGTATTTTATAAGTAAAAATAAAGTAGGATTTATATCATATTTCTTAGCATACATTATGGTAATAATATCAATATTTTTAATAATATTAAGTATAGTTGCATTTATTAGATTAGTTTTAAATAAAGAAAAAGTAACTAAGAATTTAAAACAAGAAAAAATAACTACATCAGTTGTTGGAATGATTTTAGGACTTATCTTATTATTATTTACATATATAGTTGCAGGTTCAATTAACTACTATAATAATCCTGTAAAAGCATGTGACAATAATAATGATGTTATTAATGATATCAAAAGAGGAGGTAATTAATTATGAAAAATGACAAATTAACATTAACACATTTAATTACTTTCTTAATTTTAATTATTATTAGTTTATTATTCTTTGCCTATACTAATAATACTATATTTGAGTATTCTAATGGTGATATAGTAAATTGTACATATTCAACAATTAACTTAATATTAAATTCTTTATTTATAATTACATCAGTTGCTATTATTGAAATATCAATAATTTCAATTAAAAAATTACCAAAAGATAAAAATGACTATAATAAGGCTCTAGTAATTTCTAATATTATATTAGGTACAATGTTAAACTTATATATAGTATTATGGCCAATAACTAAATATTTATTAGAATGTAGATAAGATGCTTATGCATCTTTTTTATATATAAGGAAAGTGCGTTTAGAATTTTTTATTTTATGGTTTTTTTTAGAATATTTAATTAACATAAAATGTTTTATGTTAGTGTAAAGAGTTTTGGGGATTTTTAATAAAAGAGTAGAAATTTGATTAATGTAATTTTAAAAATATTGAAGAACTGGGTGATATAATTTACCTTCATATAAAGGAATAAATTGTTTATTTCTTTCGAAGATATCAAAATTTAGTTTTTCTTTATTTATTGTAATAATTTCATTAGAATTAAAATTATTTAAATATAATTTTTTAATATTTTGATTATTTTTATATAACATTCTTAATTTGGTTAATTGTTTTATTGTTTTAATTGAATAAGCTTTAGGTCTAGCAGTAAATAAATCTGCAATATTATGAGATATTTGTGATTCCATAGGACAACTCAAATTATATTTATATAAACAGTTAATATTGAACCAATTATTTAAAATATAAGTCATTTTTGATTCTATAGTATCTTTACGATGAGGATAAGAATAAATTAATGATTCACAACATAATTTAAAATCCTTCTTTTTATTGTTAAGAACATATCCGGTTAAAATATTTTCTAGATTTTTATCTTGGCATATGTGATGAAGTGCTTGTTTAAAATGAAATTTATCTAGTCCAGATATTACTTTAGTATTTTTATCAAAATAGAAATTCCAAGCAAGATTTTTTATCCAAGTAGCACCATCACCTAAACAATAAATTGTATTAATTTTATCAATGTCATATTTATCATAAATATAATCTAAACAATCATCTATGAATGAATGATCTAATGAAGAAAATATTTGTTTATTAATTAATTTATGATTATCAATTGATTCAAATAAAACAATGGATTTTTCCATGACAGGTTGTTTATCATTGTTTTGAGTATTAATCCATTTTTCATCAGCAATAATATGAATTTCTGATGGTGTATCTAAAGATGTTTCACATTTAACTTTTGAAAATTTAGCTGACATGATAATATTTCTAATAGTTTGTCTAGAAAGATATTTAAATTTGTCATCAATAGATATTCTATTACCGATTAATTCATTAATATATTTAGCAGTTTTAGGATAAGAGTTATTAGCAGCATATTCAACTACTAAAGCTTTTAAATATGGATCAAAGTAATCGTATTTATGTAAACCTAAATATCTATCAACATAACAAAAGTTTTTACCTGTTAATTTAGATTTATAAAAAGTACGATTATAGGTAATTTCACCAAAGATAGTTAGAATAGTTCTTGGATGATGAGATTTGATTTCGTATTTAGATTTTCTTTCTCTAGATATAGAATAATAGTAATCTAGACTTTCAAATAAATTAACTAAACATTCCTTAGCAATTACACATAAAGATTCATCTAAATTAGAGAGAATACTTACATAGTTAAAAACATCTTCATTTGGATTTAAACTATTAAGTTTATCTTTTAAATTCGAAGTAAATACATCAAATATTAATTTTTTTAATAAATTATTATAATTTTGTGATAAAATGTTCATATGGGAAGACCTCCTTAAATGTGTTTCAACAATTACATTTTATCAAAGGTCTTCCTTTTTGTATGCATTCCCCCAAACCATTATACACAATCAAAAATCTATAACTATTGACATTATTTTCAAAAGTGATATTATATATAACCAATGAAAGAGGTATGCTCTAGAAATGGAGGTACATCTATGAAATATAAACACAAACAATTAAAATGTTAATGATAATATAAGAATGTACAAAAAATGTAATATAAAAATGCACAATTTTGTACATTCTTTTTGTTATACTTTTAATAGAATTCGGAGGTATAACATGAAAGAAGTAAATAAATTAAAACAGGAGTTGTTAATAATGAAAACAGAAAATATAAAGCCTAATTATTCTGAATTAGCTAGATTACACGAATGCGACCGAAGAACAATAAAAAAATATAATGAAGGATATGAAGGAAAACCAGTAAAAAGAAATAAAGAATCACGATTAGATAAATACAAAGAAGAAATTAAAACAAAATTAGAACTACCCGGTTCAACAATAAAAGGTACTTATGAATATTTTAAAAATAAAGATGATAATATTGGTAATTATTCTAACTTTTATAAATATTCAAAAGATTTTAAAAGAAATAAACAAAATAATAAATTTCATCCAAGATATGAAACTGAATTTGGTAAGCAACTGCAATTTGATTGGAAAGAAGATATAAAAATGTTTAACAAACATGGAGAAATATTTAAATTTAATATATTCTCATCAACATTAGGAGCTAGTAGATTACATGTGTTTATATATAGTAAATATAAAACAAAGATAGATGTTCAAAGATGTTTAGTAAAAACTTTTCAATATATAGGAGGTTTACCAGAAGAAACTCTTACAGATAATATGTCTAGTATTGTAGATACAAAGAAAAAAGAATTCTATAAAGATTTTATATCATTCTCAAAAGATATAGGATTTATTCCAAAAAAATGTAAGCCTAGACATGCTTATACAAAAGGGAAAGATGAATCATGTAATAGATTTATGAGTTGGTTAATTCCTTATAATGGTGAATTCGAGACTGAAGAAGAATTAATAAAAATAATTAAAAAAATAAATTTAGAAGTTAATAAGCAAATAAATGAAACAATTGGAACATCACCAATATTATTATTTCAAAAAGAAAAAGAATATCTAAAACCACTTCCAACTAATAAAATATTAAATTCATATTTGTATGATACTATAACGGTAAAAGTATCAAATGAATCATTATTTTATTATAAAGGTTCTAAATATTCTGTACCAATAAAGTTTATTAATCATACACTCTCATTAAGAGAAGAAGATAATAAACTTTATATATATTATAACAAAGATTTAATAACAATACATAACATTTCGAATCAATATATTAATTATAAAGATGAACATTATACAGAAGGAATAATGACAATTTTAAAACATAAAACACAAAATGAAATAGAAGATATTTCTAGAAAAAATTTAGATTTAATAAATAGATTAAGTGAGGTATAAAAATGAGTAATTACATTAAATTAATAAATAATTTAGAAGTTTTACAGTTAGAAAAGATAAAACAAAATTTAGATCAATATGTAGATTTAATAAATAATAAAAAGAAAGATGTTGTTGAATCACTATATGAATTAACAAATTTGGAAATAGAATTAAGAAATGAAAAAGCAATTTATGGTTGTGTAAGGACAGCAGGATTTCCGTTTTTAAAAACATTTGATGATTTTGATTTTTCATTTCAGCCAACATTAAATAAGGAACAAATATTAGATTTTAAAAACTTAAGATTTATTGAAAATAATGAAAATATAATTTTTGTAGGAAGTCCAGGAGTTGGAAAAACACATTTAGCTACTTCAATAGGAATAGAAGCTGCTCAAAATAGAAATTCTACATATTTTATAAATTGTAATGATTTAATAGCTAATTTAAAAAAGGCACAATCAGAAAATCGATTCATAAATAGACTAAATCATTATGCTAGGTATAAAGTATTAATTATAGATGAAGTTGGTTTTTTACCAATGGATTTAGATGGAGCAAATATGTTATTCCAATTAATAAATAAACGATATGAAAAACATTCAACAATAATTACAACAAACAAACCATTTGGTAAATGGCATGAGATATTTAATGATGTAACTTTGGCAAATGCCATATTAGATAGATTATTACATCATTCACATATTATAAATATAAATGGCAATTCTTATCGTTTAAAAGATAAATTAAAAATAGATTCAGATGTCCCTGAACCTATGCATAATTGATTACATTTTTTGTACATTTTTATTTTCAACTTTTTGTACATTTTTATATTGACTTTAACATAAAATTAATTAATATCAATTATATTGAGGAGTCAGTAGTATTTAGACTTTACTAGATACTTTTGACTCCTCTTTTTTTGTAAAAGGAGTTGAGTTTATGGAATTATCTGATAAAGAAGTTAAAAAAGTAGCGGGTCTTTATATGAGAGTTAGTACCGAAGATCAAGCTCGTGAAGGATTTAGTTTGCCAGAACAAAAAACACGATTAGAAGACTATTGTAGAGCCAAAGGTTATGAAATTGGAGATTATTATACTGATGAAGGAATTAGTGCCAAAAAAGGCAATTATAGACCTGAATTTGAAAGATTAAAAGAAGATATTAAAAACAAGAAAATAAATACAATGTTAGCATTAAAACAAGATAGAATTACAAGAAGTATTTTTGATTGGGAAAACATTATAACTTTTCTAGAAGAAAATAATGCTTATTTAGATTTAGTAAATGATGATATTAATACAACTACTTCAAATGGTAGAATGGTATCTCGTATTATGATGAGTGTATCTCAAAATGAAATTGAAAGAACAAGCGAAAGAACTAAAGTTGGTTTAGCTGGTGCAATTAAACAGGGACACATTCCACATAAAGCCCCACTTGGTTATAAGCATGAAGATAAAAAATTAGTAATTGATGAATCAACAAAAGATGTTGTTATTAGAATATTTGATTTATATCATAATGGTTTATCATATCAAAAAATTGCTAATCTATTTAAGAAAGAAAAAGTTCTAGGAAAAGATAATTGGAGAGATAATACAATCCTTCATATTATTGAAAATGAAATATATAAAGGAGATTTCGTTCATGGAAAAAGAACTAAACATCCTACTTACTACCCTAATGTAGTAGAGCCATTAGTTAGTAAAGAAATGTGGGAAGAATGCCAATTTCAAAAGAAGAATAACTCTCGTGCTTATTCAAGAACTTTAACTTATATCTTCTTACAAAAATTACTATGTCCTAAATGTGGAAAGATTCTAGGTGGTAAAGCTTCAAAGAAAAAAGGTCATGAATACTTTTACTATTATTGTCGTGATTGCAAATTAACAGTTAAAGAAAAAGATGTTGAGGAACACTTTAAAACTTTTGTTGATGAACTAACTGAATATGATTCTATTGTTAATCAATTCTTTGTTCCTATGATAATCAAAAACTTTGACGAACCTAGAGAAAACATTACTAAAGAAATTGAAACACAAAAAGCAAGATTAGAAAGAGCTAAACTTGCTTATGTAGATGGTGCATTTAGTTTAGATGATTATAAAGAAAAAGCAAAACAAATTGAAGATACTATAGAAATGCTACAAGATAAAATTAATACTGCTGATAAATGTGATACATTTACTTACTCTGCTAAAGATATTTTAGTTGCTCGTGATATTGCATTTATAAATAAAGGAATTCATCCTGAAGAATATGATAGACAAATGAAACCATGGAAGAAAAGAACTCGTGAAGAAAAATCTGATTTAATTATGAATTATGTAGATAATGTAGAACTTGAATTAGTTGGTAGTGAATGTTTTGTTAAGTGTGTTAATTTTAGAGAATCAATTGCTAACCCATGTAATGAATTATTTAAGAATGGTTATATAGATAGAAAACAAGATTGTATATTTGGTAATCTAATAGGACAAATAAGATTTAGTGAATACTTACCTGAAGAAGAAGTTGGAGAAATAATTATGAGATTAAAAAACTATTATAATGTTTCTTATACTGAAGCAATCTACTATGTTAAAGACCAAGTATTCTACTTCAACTTTTTAGAAGATAATTCTGCTATTGTTAGAGTGTTCCCATTAGAAGATTATTATAAAATAGATCCAGATGTTAAAATGGAAGAATATAGATTTGGAATTATATATATCAAAGAAGAAAATATTGTAGTTACGAAAGACGCAGATGAGTTAAACAAATTATTCAATTACATTCCTGATGATAGTAATACTTATGTGGACTACTCTAGAGAGTTAAAAGATATACCGAGTAAACCTATCAGAATGGAATTGATAAAGAAGTAAAATGCGTGGCACGTTTTGTTACGAAGTAATGAAAGTGGCGATAGCATTTTTACAAAAGAAAATGTTTTATGAAGATAAAATATTTTCATCATTACAATACGAAGTTTTGAAAGTATGTAGTACATAGTTTCATTACAAAGTATTGAATAAAGGATTCTAAGGAATATTCCTTAGCCCACTGATATCTTGTTAGCATGACAAGATATCTAGGGGGTTATACATTTTGACAAGCCAAAATTGAGCCATAAGTAAGGAGATGATTATTATAAGTGAACTTCCATATTCTCTACATTTGGGAAGTAATAAAAATAGAAAAAATAGTGTTAGAAGTTCTGCTAAAAATAATATTAGTGGAACAACTTCAATGACAAATAACGGAATACAAAATGCTAAAACTTTATCAAAATGTGATAAGCATAATTATAGAAAATATGATAATGAACAAGAACAAATTGTAATTGTAAAAGGTACTTCTTCCCTTTACAAAGATGTAGAAGATTTTTATAAAACTGAATTTGAAGAAGCAAGATTAGAATACAATAATAAACAAAAAAGAGATGACAGGAAGATCGATGACTACTTTAAAAAAGTAAGTGATAATTCTAAAAGTGATTTAGCTTGTGAGATTATTATTGAACTTGGAGATAAGAAATTTTGGGATACAAAAGATTTAAATTATAAACATAAAATGACTAATGTTTATTCAAAACAAGTTGATGATTTAGAATTATTAATACCAAACTTTAAAGTATGTAGTGCTATTATTCATTATGATGAAACAAGTCCTCATATGCATATTGTAGGTGTTCCAATAAAATATAATTGTAAAACTGGTATGAGTAAACAAGTTGGTAAAACTGATGTATTTACTAGAACTTCTTTAATGCAATTGCAAGATAAAATGAGAACTTTATGTATTGAAGAATATAATAAAGAATATAATTTAGATGCAACTTTAAAACAAAAAATGAAAGGTAGAAATAGAGATATCAATGTGGCCGATATGACTAACTACCAAGAAACAAAAGAACTAATTGAAAAACATCAAAAAGAAATAGATTCAATAAGTAATAATTCATTAGAGTTAAAAACTAATTCTAATAATATTAAAGAAGAAATAAATAAACTTAAAAAAGTTCCTTTAAGAGATGATCTATTTATCATTTCTAAAGAACAAAAAAACAAATTAGAAGATTATATTGATAAAGTTGATAAAACAACTGATGAATATAGAGATGTTAAAGAATTATCAGCAAACTTAAATATTATTACTAAACAAGCTAGACAAGATTCTAGAAGAATTAAAAATTTAAAAGAAAGTAATGACGCATTACAATTAAGAGTAGATACTTTAAGTGAAAAAGTAGATAAACAAGAAAAACAAATCAATGAATATAGAAAAGACAATTTAAATTTAAAATTTCAATTTCAGGAATTGCAACAATTATTTGAAAAACTAATTAATTTCTTAAAAAGAATGCTTCATAGAAAAGATAAAGAAGATGTTTATGCAGAAGTTGTTGGCGATTTATATGATAATCAAATTATTAGTGAAAAAACTTTTGATAGAATTACGGGTTGGGATAATGAAAAAGACAAAGAAAAAGATGATTATGAACTATAATCATCTTTTTTGCTATTCTGAATATCTAATTTGTAGATTTAAAGTAAAATATATTTTACCATCTTTTTCAAATAATTCTAACATTTTATATCGTGTAGTACTTGGTGAATCAAATTTTGTTCTATCGATTAAATATTTTCTAACCTCATTTTTATAATAAACTAAATCTAATATTACAACAGAACCATTTCTTTTAACAACTATAAGACCACCATTAACATCATTTATTCCATCCCATTTTTGACTAGGAAAGAATCCAAAACTGATTCCTTCTAAGAAATCTCCCAATTTTTTTAATGCAAATGTTTCATCATCAAATTTTGAAGACATTAAGAATAATGACTTTAAATTTTTTGTATCTTTTTCATATGAATTAAGTAAAGCATCCCCAAGATAATTAGGCATATTACTATCAATTAGTTTAAGATTGTACTCAAAATTATCATTTTGAACTTTTACAAAATTAATATCTCCATTTAAACTTCTAATCATTTTTATTCTATCAAGTAATTTAGTTCTTGTATTAATTGAATTGATTTTTTCTATATCATTTTTTGATATTCCATTTACTTCATAAATAAAATTTGTCTGCATACTAGCATTTAAAATAGTTGCAGGACTACCTAAACTTGATTTAATACTATACTTTAATTCTATTTCTTCACCAAGTCTATTATCTAAAACTATAGCTTGTAAATCAGCTTTTGAATAAGAAGATGCTTTTAATAAACCATCTGGAGTCATTTTAGATAATATTGCATTAGATCCAGATATTTCAAAAGCACCATTACCATTTATAGAATGAATGATTCCATCAAATATAAGTTTTTTATTAAAGGATATTTCTTCTTTTGAGATAAGTTGTTTGATATCATCGTTAAAATATACTTGTACATCCATATTGTTTTCTAGAACATATTTAATAATGTTTTCTTGTTCTTTAACTGATAAATTCTTAACACTATATAGCTCGTTAGTTATTTCTTCTAGATTGTCATCTACAATTGTTAAGTCTGGTTCAGATAGCATATGCAAAATTGCATATAATTCTGACCATTCACCTTTATTCATCGCCATAAAATTCATCCAACCTTTCTATCATATATTTTGCCATTTCATGTATTACAGGAATAGATACTGAATTACCAAATAATTTGTATTGTTGTGTATCACTAATTCCTTCAGGAAAAGAGAAAGTATCAACACCATTTTCAATAAATGCATAATTTATAAATCCTTGTAATTTTCCCCATTCACGAGGAGTCATATTTCTTATACCTTCAGTATTAATTGGATTCTTTTTACCAACTATTAAGTTATCATATTCTTTATGATGTTGTCTTACTAAATTTCTTTCTTTTCCAGAACCACCAGTTGCCATAATTGTATTTGAAACAGGATTGTCTCCTTCGTTAACTACTATATAACCAAAACCAGATTTTACAGCAGAATGATTATTTTTATGATTTTTTAATGTTGTTAATAATTTTTCTGATAAATAGTATTTTGGATCTACATTATCATCCAATAAATCATATAAATTTTTATATATCTTATTATCTGAGTGATCTGGCAAATTAGGAAAACTATAATTATTTGGAATAATATCTTTCCTAAAACCCATTATAAATATTCTCGCCCTTTTTTGTGGAATTCCAAAATCTTTTGTAGTTCTGACTAAATCCTTGGAATTATAAATAGGATTGTCTCCACAAAAATCAACACCTACAATTTTATAATCTAGTTCGTCTAAAACTCTTGTAATAACTTTGAATGTATTTCCTTTATCATGTTTTAACAATCCTTCAACATTTTCTAACATAAATGCTTTTGGTCTAGTTCTTCTAATGATATCTGCAATATCAAAAAATAATGTTCCTCTAGTTTCATCAGCAAAACCTTTTTGAAGACCTGCTATAGAAAATGCTTGACACGGGAATCCACCTAAAAGAATATCATAATTTGTTTTTTCAACTTTTTCTTTAAATTCTTCTGAGGTAACGTCATTATATGAATCTTCACCATATAGATGCCTATAAGTAAGACATGCATACTTATCTACATCAGCAGATAAAACATTTTTAAATCTTCCTGTCATTTCATAACCTTTTCTTATTCCACCCAAACCTGAAAATAAATCTATCGTCTTGTATATCTTACTCATATTTATCACCATTACCTCATAAATAATTATACCATATTTTTAAGTTATTCCTACGTAACTTCAAAGAATTTATAAAAATTATGATAAAATATAAGTGGTGATTAAATTGAAAGTATTAACATTAAGACAACCTTGGGCAACTTTAGTTGCAGAAGGAATAAAAAAATATGAGTTTAGATCTTGGAAAACTAATTACAGAGGAAAAGTTTTAATTCATGCAGGAATGGGAATAGATAAAGAGGATATGAAAAAATATGAAAATATGAATTTAAAATTTCCATCTAGAAGAATTATTGCTATTGTTGAAATAGAAGATTGCCTAGAATTAAATGAAGAATTAAATAAAAAAATAATTTCAGAAAACAATATTGCATATGGAAACAAAGTTAGAACTGGGTATGCATGGAAATTAAATAATATTAAAAAAATAAATTATAATAAAGAAGTTAATGGGCAGCTAGGATTATGGAATATAAATCTTGATGAAAGAAATTTTGTATAAGTTTTTTAAGAATAGACATTAAGTTCATATTATGTTAGAATAATAATAGATTTCGTATCATTCAATAGAATGATACTTTTTTTGTTAGGAGGAATAATATGGTTCTTACAAAGTATTTTAAAAATATCTATAAGCAATATGGAATAATCAGTTTTTTATTAACAATAGTAGTACTACTTTCTATAACAATTATAATTGATTATTTTAATGTGTTTACATTCATATATGATAAATTAAAATTACCTATTATTATTTGTGTTTTTGCCTTTATATTGATAAAGATAGTATCACTTAAACTGCATAGTCTTTTATTCTTAAAATCTGTTAATTATATAGATTTTTATAGTATGATTGTTTTAACTACTATTGGTCTTTATAGAATGATGCTACATCTATTTAAAAATATTCTTGTAGTATATCCATATAAAGATTTATGTTCAAATATATTTTTAATTACAATTGGAGTATTATTAGTTTTTAGATATTTATATATTACTATACTAAATATTAAAAATAAAAATAAAAGAAATCCAAATGTTTTTGACTTAAAACAATTATATGATAATACAATTCCCGAAGAAACTGAATTTATTCTTATAGGAGATGAAGCAGTAAATTATGATTTACTAGAACGAAATAAAGTTATCAATCAAATAACAAGTACTATTATTAATTGCAATAATGATTCAAAATTTGTAATGTCTCTAAAGGGAGATTGGGGTTCTGGTAAAACAACAATTTTAAATAATGTTAAAGATAGATTAAAAAAAGAAAATTTAGTATTTATAGATGACTTTGAGCCATGGGTATATGATGATAATAAATCATTATTAGTTGCTTTCTTTGATACTATAATGAAAAATACCAATTGTGGATTTAGAATAAATGAAATAA
Source organism: uncultured Mollicutes bacterium (assembly GCA_900543055.1). Lineage (GTDB taxonomy): Bacteria > Bacillota_I > Bacilli_A > RF39 > UBA660 > UBA3789. The sequence continues at coordinate 19,914 of UQQI01000010.1, read as the reverse complement.
ATAAATTTACGAAAACATATCTAAAAACAATTACTACAAATATTGGATATTCAATTGATTACTTGCTTGAAAATACAACGAATATTGATAGAATTAAAGAAATTATTAATAACTATTTAGAATCTAATAATAAAAAAATAGTTTTAGTCTTAGATAATCTTGAAAGATGTTCAAGTGAGCAAATTCTATTTATTTTAAAAACAATTCATAATTTATTTGATTTTAAAAGAATCATATACATTTTATCTTATGATGAATCAGCTATGAAAAAGCATTTTGAATCTAAATTAGATATTGATTATTCATATTTAGAAAAAATAGTGCAATTAGAGTTTTCTGTACCAAAATTAGATAGAAACGTATTACAAAATGTAATAAAAAAATGTTTAAATAATTATTTAAGTCATTCAAAACTTATTGTTAAAGATGATGAGCAAGAAGAATTAATTAAAATCATTATGGAAAACGTTAAAGATTTACGTGACTTTAAAAGAATAATAAATTCAACATTTAATGCAAGCTTTAACAATATGAAAGATCTTAATAGTCTTGATATGCTGCTTATTGAAACTATTGCAATGAAAAGCCCAGAATTATGGAATGAAATTAATAATAATAGTACTTATTATATTTCAGAGGATCGCTATGTTTATGGTGATGAATACATTTATAATACTGAAAAATATAATATTGATACAACGAAATATTTTGATGATTTATTTGAAAAAAATAAATACGAAATTAATAAATATAAAAAAATATTATGCTATTTATTTCCTAATATTAAAAAATACTTTGATGAAAATAGATATAACAAAAAAGAAAAAATTGAATTTATTCCAGAACATCAAACATATACTAATAAAAAAGAATATAGAGCCTCAGTTCTTGACAAAAGAATTTATAACAATAAGTACTTTAACCTGTATTTTAATAAAACTGAAAATGAATTTATTAAAATAAATGAAGAAATAAATAATTTTATTTCATTTATAAATAATAATAATTTCAAGCCTGAAGAATTATATCAACAATATTTTAAAATGGAAAGAATATATCCTGGATGGGTAGAAAAATACACTTTGGAAACATTTCAAATGTATTTAGATAAAATAAATAAGGACAAACTCTTACCATTGCTATTAGTTATGTATTTTTCATATTATAAAATAGATAATTCACCACTATTTTTTCAATTAAGTGCAAATAGTAGAACTCAAATTATTATAGCTGATTTAATTTTAATGGTATCAGATGATGATTTTGAAAAATTTATTGACGAAATAAAAGATGATTATCAAAATTTATATTTTATTAGAGAGATAGCATATTGGTTAAAGCCAGAACATAGGCATGATGAATTAGTTAATTCTTCAAGGTATGAAGCTATTAATAGCCTGTACGAAAATATGCTAGAAAATATTAAAACTAATAAAATAAATATGTATAGTAATGAATATTATAATAGATACAATATGATATTATTATTTGATGATGAAAAATATATGTCCTTTATAAAGAAAAAAATAAATAAAGATAATTTAATGTTATTTATTTTAGATTGCATCAGTGTATCAACTGGTTCATATGGAATTGGATATAATTTTAATACTCAAAACTTAGATAAATTCTATGGTTGGGAAAAAGCAAAAAAAGATATTAAACAATGCCCAGAAAGTGATTTGAAAGATTTTTTAGTAAAGGCTATTGAAACTCCAAATCCATATAATAGTATTGATGAAAAAGATACTTATCATGTGGAAGAATGGATAGATTTAAATAGTTTAATAATAAAATATTTAAATAGATAGTTTAAAAACAGAAAAAAATATAGTATAATCATTTTAGTTGGATGATTTATATATCATCCTCATATGAGAAAAGGTTGTGTACTCACTCAACTATCGCTCCATTTGAATACAACTTACGGAATTAACGGTTCGTAAGTTTTTATTTGATATATAGATTTGTTTTCCTTAATCCCACATTTAATGATTGAATCTAACTTTTTAAATTCTTCACTATCTAAATCGATACCCTTTCTTGAATTAATTAAGTTTGCTTCGGCTTTTCTTTGAGCAGTTCTAGTATCATATTTAAATTTTGTGTAGCAACAATCTTTTGAATATCTTAATTTGCATTTAGTACAAACTAATGGCCAACGATTAAGGTTAGGGCATTTAGATATGCATTCCTTTATATAATCAATAGGAACTCTATTTCTTCTAACTTCTTTAGAAATACTTCGTGGATCAAGTTCAAGTCTTTCTGCGATTTCAATTAATCTATCATTATGAGCAATTCCTGAGCTGATAAGTTTTCTTTGTTCTAAATTTATATGTTTCCATGTTTTTTTCATTTTCAATTCCTCCTTATATCTGCATAGAAACGATATATATTATACTATAATCAGACTTAATTCCGTTATATATTAATAAACGAACTTCCAAATGAAAATTAACGTTAATTTTAAATAAGACACAAATGGTATTGCTATTTTTAATGAAACTATATATAATTTATTTAGTTGATTTAATCCATCTTGGCAGTATAAAATTTCGAATATAAGAAAATTTAAGGTCCAATTGACGAATCTGTTCGAACTATTTAGTTTGAACTTGATATATAGAATCAATCGAAAGATTGATTTTTTTTATCATTCAAAAAAATTTTATTTTCATAATTAACTCATATGAATGCAATAAACTTATATTAAGATATTATTCGACGAAATTAATTAAAACTCTGTTTAACTATATATCATAAACAGAGTTTTAATTTTAAATGATATTTTTTATTATATACTCATAAATATCAGCGGAATTCTTTTTTACTCCAAAAGTTATAGTATACGAATTACCAATATTTAAACTTAATGAACCATTTGTATTTATATATTTCATTTCACATTCATTACCATTTTTATCTACAAATGTATAATTATCAAATGTATAAGAACCATCGTCTCCAAAATAAAATGAATTATTTTCAATATTTTTTAAAGAAAAAGTATCTGTATATGTACCAATGACATATAAACCAATTGCTTTTCTTAGTTCTTCTTCATTACTTGCTTTATCAATTTCATTACCATTTGATCTTAATATTATTTTATAATCTGTAATATTATTTTTATTATGATATAAATTCAATTTAATATACTTATCATATTTTTTTAAGAGAACTATTGTATCATAGTATTTTTCATCTAATTTATATGTTTCACTATTATCATTATTATCAAAAACTATAGAGCAACCACTACCAATACACATGGATGAAACATATTTAGCATCTTCCATTACCTAATTTCCTGTATTTGAAAGTTTATTAATAAAAACATTGATACTAACAATACCAATAACAAGAATAATAATTATTACTATTATAATATTGCTATTACTAGAACTTTTATTTACAGTATTATTAATCATTACATTTTGAATATTATTAATATTATTCTGAAAAGAATTGTTATTTTGAAAATTATCATTATAAATACTACTATCATAAATGTTAACTTCATCTATATTATTATTGTTATTGTTATTTCTATTGCAAATAGTATTATTATTTGTGCTATTAGAAAAATTATTTTGACTACTAGATTGTGGAACTCCAAAAAAAATCAGTTAGACTAGGTTGATTATTAGTATTATTAACTTCGTTATTATTTGTTCCTTTAAAAAAACCGTTATTTAAATTATTGTTCATATTAAATTACTCCTACTATAAAAAATTATATCATATAGTAATTAATAAAATGATAAATAATTTAATTGTTCTGAATGTAAAGTAGGGTATAAAAAAAGTATATACATTAAAATTTATTATATACCTTTTTCTCATATACTTTATTTATTACTAATTAAAATGATTTTTTATTTTATTACTATACTAAATCTTTACTATATAATTTTTTATAGAAATTACAACTTTCTAATAATTCACTATGTGTACCTGAAGCAATTATCTTACCATCATCTACTACAAATATTTTATCTGAATCAATTACAGTAGATAATCTATGAGCAACAATCAATATAGTATATTTTCCTTTTAAATTATCAATTGCTTCTTGTATTTTACTTTGAGTTTCATTATCTAACGCACTTGTTGCTTCGTCAAATAATATAATTTCTGTTTTCATTAATAGTGCACGTGCAATAGCAATTCTTTGTTTTTGACCACCTGATAAAATTACTCCATTTTCTCCTACAATTGTATCATATCCATCTGGAAGAGACTCAATATAGTCATCTATACATGCTGCCTTACAAGCAACTTTAATCTCATCAATAGTAGCATTCTTTTTAGCAAGTAATAAATTATCTTTTATAGAAAAGTTAAAAATGTAAGGGCTTTGTGTAATTATAGACATATTATCTCTAATAGCCGAACGACTTAGATTATTTATATTAGTACCATCTAATAGTATTTCACCATCATTAATATCATAAAGTTTTGTAATTAAATTAAATATTGTAGTTTTACCAGCGCCACTTTTACCAACAAAAGCAACTCTTTCATTAGCCTTTATCTCAAAATTCATCTTTTTAAGTATAGGAATATCATCATAACTAAAACATACATCATTAAATATAATATTTCCAGTTAGTTTCTTTATATTTTTCTTACCAAATTTTTCTTTTTCAAATTTATTATCATAAATTATTTCATAAACTCTATTAGCAGCAAGTTCAAAAGACTTATTAATCTCTATTACTCTAACGAAACTATTCAATAAATTTTTAATTTTATACTGATAATTATAAGCAATGATAAGAGCAGGAATTGTAATTAAAGATTTATCCATTAAATAACAACATAATATTATATAGATAAAATCAAACAAAGAATTTAAATTTCTTCTAATATAATTATAAAAAGTAGCAGTATTAAGAGCATGAATCTGTTCTTTAGTTGTTTCTTCAATCTTATCTGACATTTGCTTCAACATTGTATCATTAGCATTTAGAACTTTAACATCTCTCATACCACGAACTACTTCACTAATTAGTCCGGTTTTCTTTTCTCTAAGTTTTCTTACATTTTTAAATATTTCATTTTGCTTATTAACACCTTTTTTATCAATAAAAAATAAACAAATAGATGTAATAACTGAATATACAAATATAGCTTTATTTAAAATAAATACTGCAAGCAAGACACCAATATTTGATATTACATTTGAAATAGCAAAAATATAATTAACAAACACATCAGCAATTTCTTCAGTATCTCTATTTAATCTATCAATAAATAAACCAGATGTATTTTTATCGATTTCCTTAACTTTGATATTTAGTATTTCTTTTGCCAAATCTTCTTGCATACTTATTAGTGTCTTTTGATTAATTAATCTATATAGACGAAAATCAAAATAATTTACTATGTAAGATACAATATCAAGACCAAGAACAGTCATAGCAGATAAGAATAATTGACTTACAACACCATTTGTAATATTTAAAATTATTTTAGCAGAAAAAATTGGTAATATCGCTCCAATAACAGCATCAGCTAAACATAATATAACAAATATTATTAACTTGTAATTTGATTGTTTAACATATTTCCAAGTTCTTTTTAAATTTAATAACAAACTAGAATTATCTTTATTTTTCTTTCTTTTTAACATAAAACACCCCCAATAAATACATAAAATAATATATAAAATTCTACTTATATTTAATAAAAAAACAAGACTTTTATTTATCTTAAAAATATGATATAATATGCACTCAAATATTAATAGAGAATATTAAATTATTAACAAGAAAAAAGTTTTTAAGATAGATTACTACATAGGTGTAACCATGAATATTTAAAATTAAAATCTAGAATCATCGACAACAAGTTTTAATAAATTACCAAATAATAAACTTTTATCAAGAACAAATATTTGTATTAATAAAGTAAATAAAAAAGCATTATAATTTTTTTAAATATGATATATGTGTTAAATTTAAAAAATGTTACAAATAGTATGGATTAATTTTTATATAAAAAAAGAACAGTCAATTGGCCACTGAGTAAAAAATAATTAAAAATAAATTAACTCACTTGTACAAGTAAATAAATTTATTATATAATTATACTATGATATGAGGAGAGGCTAATATGGAGAATAAAAAAATTATTATTACTATAGTTATTTTAGTATTAATTATCTTGGGGTTAAGTGGATTTATTTATTATGACAATTTTTATAAAACAAAAGAAGAAAAAGCAACGATAACAACTATTGATAATGTGGATATTGATTTAAATGTCATGTATCAAGTAGGTGATATATTAACTAAGTTTGATGATACTTTTAATGATAATAATTCAAATTATTTTGGTTATATTTACCAAGGAAAAAAACTATTTGCTAAAAATTTTGATACATCTGCTGCATTATTTACTTCTATGCATAAAGATTTAGGTGGAACAACAACTGTACAATATTTAACAGGTGGAAATGTAAAAAGAAAATTTGAAAGTATTTTTGGGACATACTTAAAATATAATGCCGCAAGTTTTCAACCAGGACAATTATATAATGTTGTATATGATGCAGGAACAGATAAGTATGCATACATTGCACCAACTACAAAACAATTATTTTCACCAGAGTATCATGCAATAAATGTATCAACTTCATTAACAAATGATAGTATCATTGTAAAAAGAAAAATATATTATGTAGAATATAATACTGTAAATGGAGATGCTGCAACATCAGCAAAACTTTATACCTCAAAAGATAAATCTAAACTCATTGGAAGTATTTCATTAAGAAATGGTATAATAAGTGAAGATGAAGTTATGGCAAAATTCAGTTCAAGTCTAAAAAATTATACATATACGTTTAAAGTAAATAGTGATGGTGATTACAATTTTTATTCAATAGAAGAAACTAGAAGATAGTTTCTTTTTTACATAATTTTACATATAAAAATAAAATAAAAAATGTAAAAAAGTTAATAAAATTATATTTCTTTTACTTATAATTCGATTGTGATATAATTATCCTGGAGTGATTCAATGAAAATTAATATTAAAAATCTTAGTATAAATTACATACAATATGGAGAAGGTAATGATATTGTATTATTACATGGATGGGGTCAAAATATAGAAATGATGCGTCCAATTGGGGATAATTTTCAAAATAGATTTAGAATTACGATTCTTGATTTTCCGGGATTTGGTGAAAGTGAAGAACCAAAAGAGGCATGGACAATTGATGATTATGAATTAATGTTAGAAGAATTTCTAAAAAAGGTTAATGTAAAAAAGCCAATTGTTATAGGCCATTCATTTGGAGGAAGAGTAGCAATTAGATATAGTGCTAGAAATCCAATATCAAAATTAGTGTTATTTGGAAGCCCATGTATAAGAATTCAAGAAGAACTTTCTCTAGGTGTAAAAATATTAAAAAAATTAAAAACACTTCCAGGTTTAAATTGCCTAGGTGAATATATGAAAAAATTCATCGGTTCAAGAGATTATAAAGCTGCAAGCCCAATAATGCGACAAACTTTAGTTAATGTTGTTAATGAAGACTTATCAAAGTTTGCAAGAGAAATAGAAGAGCCAACATTGTTAATATGGGGAACAAATGACACAGAAGCTCCATTGAATGAAGCAAAAGAATTAGAAAAAATTATGCTGGATGCTGCACTTATAACACTACCTGGAACACATTACGCTTATCTTGAAAATTTACCAAGAGTAGTTACAATATTAGACAATTTTTTCTAGGAGGACTATAAGATGATAATAATTTATTTAATTTTAATTGCGACCTTTATTTATGCAGTAGCAAATAAATCAAGAAGAACATTACATATGCTACAACAAAACTTATATAACGAGAATAATAGATATTTAAAATGGGTATTTAATAATAAAAGACAATTCTTATGTCTTGATATAATTTTAATATGTATTTCATTAATAGGAATATTTGTAGTTTTTGATTTAAGTTTTGTTTCAACACTATCTATGATTCTAATAGCTTTATTTTTAATATTAATAGGATATACTTGGGATAAAAAAATAAAAAATGATCAAAATAAAAAGAAGTTAGTTATAACAGCAAGAATAAAAAGATTAATATTTACAACAACTATTATTTACATAATACCAGTAATATTTTTAATATTTGATTTAAATAACATAAAACTTGCATGGAAAATTCTTTTTGCAGAAAATATCATGTTATATTTGAATGCATTTATAGTATTTATAGCAATGCTAATAAATACACCTGTTGAAAAAGGTGTTTACATTCACTATAAAAGAAAAGCTCAAAATAAATTGAAAAACATGCCTAATCTTAAGATAATAGGTATCACAGGAAGTTATGGTAAAACAAGTTCTAAAAATATATTAAGTGATATCTTAAATATTAAATATAATGCTTTACCAACTCCAAGAAATTTAAATACATATAATGGTTTAATAATGACAGTAAATAATTATATGGATAAATTTACTGATATATTTATAGCAGAAATGGGAGCATACGTAAGAGGAGAAATCGCAGGACTTTGTAAGTTAGTAAAACCTAAATATGGTATTTTAACACGTATTGGTACTGCTCACTTAGAAAGTTTTGGTAGTGAAGAAAATATTATTAAAGGTAAGTTCGAACTTATTGAGTCATTACCAAGCGATGGATTCGCAGTATTAAATGGTGATGATGAAAAACAATTAAATTATAAATTAAAAAACAAAGTTAAAACTATTTGGATAGGTATAGATAATAAAGATGTTGATGTAAGAGCAACTAATATAAAATATTCAAATAAAGGTTCAAGTTTTGATGTGATTTTTAAAGGTGACTCTAAAAAGTATCATTTTGAAACTAAATTATTAGGAAATCATAATGTCTATAATATTTTAGCAGCAATTGCATGCGGTAGAGAATTTGATATAGATATATCTGACTTAGAGATGGCTGTAAAAAATGTTAAACCAGTAGAACATAGACTTGAACTTAAAAAACTAGGTAATTTCTATCAAATAGATGATGCCTATAACTCTAATCCTGTAGGAGCAGAAAATGCATGTAAAATTCTTGGAATGATGCCAGGAACAAAAGTTGTAGTAACACCAGGTATGATAGAACTTGGAGAAAAAGAAGACGAATATAACAAAATATTTGGTGAACAAATTGCTAAAGTTGCAGATATTGCTATATTAATAGGAGAGAAAAAGACACAGCCTATAAAAGAAGGCCTATTAACTAGTGGATTTGACAAAGATAAAATAGTGGTATTTAATGATGTAAGAGATGCATATCCTTATATTAGTAATTTAGCATTAAATGAAGAAGTATATGCATTATTCGAAAATGATTTACCAGATACATATAATGAAAATTAGGAGAGTGATTTTTAATGAGAATAAAAGTAGGAGTAATTTTTGGTGGAGAAACAGTTGAACATGAAGTAAGTATTATCTCAGCGATTCAAGCCATGAATAAAATAGATGAAAAAAAATATGAAGTAATTCCAATTTATATTACAAAAGATAGAGAATGGTATACAGGTGATATGTTAAAAGATATTGAAGTATATCAAGATTTTAGTCTAATAAAAAAATATAGTGATAATGTAGTTTTATATTATAAAGATGGAAGTTATGTATTACAAAAGAAACATGGATTATTTAAATCAGTTGTAAAAGAATTAGACATTGCATTCCCAATAGTTCATGGTACAAACGTAGAAGATGGTGTACTACAAGGATATTTACAAACCATTGGTATTCCATATGTTGGACCAAATGTATATGCTGCAGTAGTTGGACAAGATAAAGCATTCATGAAAGACGTTTGGGCAAGTGCTAACTTACCAATAAAAAATTATGTATGGTTCTATGATAATGATTATAGACAAGACCCAGAAGAAGTGATAAAAAAAGTTTCAAAATTAAAATATCCAGTAATTGTTAAACCAGCAACTACGGGATCAAGTGTAGGTATTAATGTTTGTGATGATGAGTCAAGTCTAAAAGAAGCAATAGATGAAGCAGTTCAATATGACAGTAAAATTGTAGTAGAAGAAGTAGTAGAAGACTTAAAAGAAGTAAATATTGCTGTTATGGGTAACTATGAACATCAAAAAGTAAGTGAAATTGAAGAAGTACTTTCATGTAATAAATTCTTAACATACACTGATAAATATATTGGTGGAGGAAAAACAAAGGGTAAATTAAAAACACCTGTAAAAGGTGCATCAAAAGGTATGGCATCAGCTAGCAGAAAATTACCAGCAGACTTAGATGATGATGTAAGAAAAGAAGTAGAAAGAGTAGCAAAAGAAGCATTCAAAGTGTTAGGAAGTTCTGGTAACTCAAGAATAGACTTCTTAATTGATAGAAAAGATAATAAAGTTTACTTAAATGAAATTAATTCAATTCCAGGAAGTTTAGCATTCTATCTATGGGATGCAAAAGATATCAACTTTACAAAAGTATTAGATGATATGATAAATATTGGAATAAAAGATTATAAGAAGAGAGTAAGTAAAACTCATTCCTTTGAAACAAACATTCTTGCAGGATTTGCTAGTAATGGTGGATTAAAAGGAGCAAAAGGTGTAAAAGGAAAGTTAAGATAAACTTTTCTTTTTTTATGTTCTAAAAATAAATAAAAAAATAACTACCGAAATAGTTATTTATTAACTTATAAATGGTGGGCTGTTAGGGATTCGAACCCTAGACCCACTGATTAAGAGTCAGTTGCTCTACCAACTGAGCTAACAGCCCATTTCCAAGTTGCATTATTATTTTATATCAAAAGAAAAATATTTACAAGACTTTTTTTATAATTTCTTAAAAAAAGTATAAAAAAATTGATAATATCCGTATAAAATAAAGAAAATAATAAAAAAATTCATAAAATCAAAAAAAACACTTGACTTTAATAGAAATAATATAGTATTCTATAAATGCAGTTGAGAAATGGACGAAAAATTGCAAAATAAAAAAATAAAAAAATTTAAATTTTTCCTTGCATTATCTCAAAAAGTATTGTAATATTAAATACATGGACCTGTAGCTCAGTTGGTTAGAGCACACGCTTGATAAGCGTGGGGTCATAGGTTCAAGTCCTATCAGGTCCACCAAAATGCCTCAATAGCTCAGTTGGTTAGAGCACTTGACTGTTAATCAAGGGGTCCTAGGTTCAAGTCCTAGTTGGGGCGCCATATGGCGAGTTGGTGAAGTGGCTTAACACACTGCCCTTTCACGGCAGCATTCACGGATTCGAATTCCGTACTCGTCACCAAATATGAAGTAAACTCCGAAGGGAGTTTTTTTGTTGACATTAATTAATAAAAATATTAAAATCAAGACAAATAGGTGAGTGATGATATGCAAGATAATTTAGCTTATTCAATAGAAGAGATGCAAAACATTTATGATGTAATTGTAAATTATAAAAATAATTATAAAAATTCATTAGATAAATTATTAGAAGAAATTGATAAATTAGACAATTGTTGGCAAACAGAAGAAAGTAAAATATATGATATGTACAAAGAAAAATTTAAGGAAAAATTACCAGAATTAAACAATGTTAGTTCAATGTTAGAAATACTAGCAAGTACATTACAAAGAAAAATAAATGAATTAAAAGATGCTACAAATTCAGCAGAGAATATATTTTTATAGGAGTAGTTATGAAAAGTGATAAAATAAATTTTAATGATTTAGAAAATTCTATAAAAAAAATTGAAGAATTATCTGATTCAATTAGAATGTCTTTACAAGGGGCAGATAATATTATAAAAGATAATATAGCAACAAACATAGGAATATGGGATGGGGCAAGTGCAACAGCATATAAGAATCAATGGGAAAGTTTATCAGAAAAAATCCCATCATATATCACTACATTCGAAGAACAAGCTATAAGTTTAAGTGAATACTCAAAAAAAATGAAATCAACGGAAAACTAATAAAAATTAATTTTCTGTTGACTTTTTTTATACAATCATGTAATAATATATATGCGGACGCAAAATGAGGAAATGGAGTAGTACTCAAGAGGCTGAAGAGGCGCCCCTGCTAAGGGTGTAGGTCGGGCAACTGGCGCGAGAGTTCAAATCTCTCCTACTCCGCCATTAAGAAATTAACTCGAGAAATCGAGTTTTTTTTTGTTTTTTAAAAGACAACTAATCATCTAGTACAACTTTACAAATTATGATATAATCCATATAGGAGTTGTATGAAGATGGCAAATATATTAAAAAAATTTAAAAATAATTTTGAAGACATAACAGAATATTATAATTATTTAGTCGCTAAAACAAAAAATCACGAACAAGTAGATATAACAAATGAGTGGTTAATAGATAATTATTATCTTTTAGCGGAACATAAAAATAATATTTATAGTCAAAAAGGTAGTTTGAAAAAAAACTTAAAAACATTAGAAGAAAATTATTACTTTTTAAAAGCAATAGCTAATAAGAAGAATTATGATATAAATTTCAAATATTTAACAGATGAGTTGAAAAAATATCAAAATGATACAAATCAAGTTTTTACTTATAAGGAATTGAAATTGATAATTCCTACATTGATAATGATTTATATCGAAAGATTAAATGACTTATGTAGGGAAGAATACAAAAAAATAGTAGATAAGGATGATGTTTCTAAGATAATTGAGACATCAAATGTTTTAACACTAGATACATTTATTTCAGATGATTTCAATCCTCAAAATAATACTCATTATATTTTTGAAATAAATAATCAATTGTATAAAGTAAATAAATCAAGTAAATTATTTAAATCATTAAATGAATATTTAAAAGAAAAACAAATGAGTTTAAAAGATATTATTAATGAAGAATTTCAAAATAAAATAGATAATAATGTCTTAATAGCAAACATATTTAATGACTTAAAAGAGTTCTTTGAATTTACTACAGAAGACATATATGAAAAAGTCTCAAAAACAGAAAGAAAGTTGTTGACTGATCCAATCTATAAAAAAATGACTGAGTCATCTAAAATTCTTTATAGAAATAAATTATTATCACTAGCAAAAAAGAATCATGTAGATGAATATACTTATCTTGAAAAGATATTTGATCCCGATGAACATATTGGTTTTAAATTATTTAAAGAAAATAAAAGTACATTTAAAGTAATTTTATATATCATAGCACTAGTATTAATAAGTGGATTAGTTTCGTTCTTCGCGTCAATATATTTCATAAGACCAAGAATATTAGGATTTATAATTTTGTTTGTTCCAATATGTCAACTAATTAGTCAATTATTCCAAGAAATATTAATTAAGACTGTACCTACAAATGTTATACCAAAACTTGACTATTCAAAAGGTATACCAGAAGAGTCTAGAACAATGGTAGTAATACCGACAATAGTTGCAAGCAAAGAAAAAGTAAAAACAATGTTTGATACATTAGAGTCATATTACTTAATAAACAAATCAGATAATTTATACTTTACATTATTAGGAGACGTGAAAGCTTTAAATGAAGAAGTAGCTCCATTTGATAAAGAGGTATCTGAGTATGGAGAAGAATATGCTAAAAAGTTAAATGCTAAGTATAAAAAGGATATTTTCTATTTTATATATCGTAAAAGACTTTGGAATGAAAAAGAGAATCAATACTTAGGATATGAAAGAAAAAGAGGAGCCTTACTTCAATTTAATAAAATACTATTAGGTGAAGAACTTGATGAAGAAAAATATTTCAATGTAAATATGTTACATGATAATAAACTACATATAAAATATGTAATAACACTAGATACTGATACAAAACTAGTACTAAATTCAGCACTAAACTTAGTAGGAGCAATGGCTCATCCATTAAACACACCAGTTCTAAATAAAGAAGGAACAAAAGTAATTGATGGATATGGAATAATGCAACCAAGAGTAGGCGTAGATATAGAAGCAACTAATAAAAGTGTATATAGCCAAGTGTTTGCAGGTGTTGGAGGATTTGATGCTTACTCATCAGTTGTTCCAAACGTATATCAAGATACATTTGGAGAAGGAAGCTTTGTAGGAAAAGGAATCTATGATTTAAAAGTATTTAATAAAGTTCTAGATCAAACATTCCCAGATAATTTAATACTTTCACATGACTTATTAGAAGGTAATTACATAAGATGTGGTTATGTTTCAGATATAGAATTTTTAGACGACTTTCCGTCAAAATTCCTAATCGATGTAACAAGACAGCATAGATGGGCAAGAGGAGATACTCAAATAATAAATTGGTTACTAAACAAAGTACCAAATAAAGAAAATAAACAAGTAAAAAATCCAATTACATTATTAGGAAAATTCAAAATATTCGATAATATCTTTAGAATGTTCTTAAATCCAATGTTACTTTTAATTCTGTTCCTTGCCTTTGTATCAAAAAATACATATTTATGGATAGGGTTAGTAGTCTTAGAAATAGCAATCTCAATATTATTCTTCTTAAAGAGTAAAATGTATAAAAGAAATAAAGATCAAAAAGAAATTTACTATAAAAACATCTATCACGGAGGAAAAAGTATTTTTTTAAGATCCTACATAGTATTCGCAACTATTCCATATTATTCAAAACTTTATATGGATGCATTCTTTAGAACACTATATAGACTGTTCTTTAGTCATAAAAACTTACTTAATTGGATAACTGCAGAAGAAGTAGAAAAAACAGTAAATGGAAGTTTAAAGAATTATATAAAGAACTTTATTTTTAATATTATTACAGCGATTATCTTTATAATAATTGGATTACTTACTAAAAACTATATAGCATTTATAATAGCAGTAATATTTATTAGTGCACCATTTGTTTTATATCTAGTAAGTAAAGATATAGATCATCATGAAATTGCTTTAAAAGAAGATAAAGTAGACGAAATAAAAGAACTAGCAGAAAGAACATGGAAATATTTTGAAGATAACTTAACAAGTGAAAATAATTATTTAATACCAGATAATTACCAAGAAAATAGAGAAAAGAAACTAGATAGTAGAACATCACCAACAGGAATAGGTTTTTCTCTAACATCAGTAATTAGTGCTTATGAACTAGAGTTTATTGATAGAAAAAAAGCACTAAACTTGTTAACAAATATATTAGAAACAATCGATAGTCTAAAAAAATGGCATGGTCATTTATATAACTGGTATGATATAAAATCTAAAAAAGCAATTTATCCAAGCTTTATCTCAACAGTAGATTCTGGAAATTTAGTATCATGCTTAATCGTTACAAAAGAATTTTTAAGAAAAGAAAATGCTGATGAGAAAACAATAAAATTATGTGAAAAATTAATTAGAAATACCAATTTCAAAAAACTTTATACAAAAAGAGATGTATTTAGTATTGGTTACGATGAAGATGAAGGAAAATTATCAACTTATAACTATAATAAGTTTGCAAGTGAATCACGCCTAACTTCATTCATAGCGATTGCTTTAAATGATGCTCCAAGTAAGCATTGGATGTGTCTTGATAAATCTCTTACAACATTTAAAGGAAAAAAAGGACTAATTTCTTGGAGTGGAACAGCATTTGAATATTATATGCCATTATTATTTATGAAAAATTATCCAAATACACTATTGGATGAAACTTATAATTTTGCTCATATGTGTCAAAAAGAATATATAGAATCAGTTGATAGTAAATTACCTTGGGGAATATCAGAATCAGCATACAATGAATTAGATAATTGCTTAAATTATAAATATAAAGCCTTCTCAACACCTTACTTAAAGGCAAAAGAAGAAAAAGATAATAGAATTGTCATATCTCCATACTCATCACTTATGGCTATGGAATTATTCCCAGAAGATGTATATGAAAACATCAAAAAATTTAAGAATTTAGATATGTATTCAGAATATGGTCTATATGAATCATACGACTATGAAAATAAAGGTATTGTTAAATCATACTTTGCACATCATCAAGGAATGAGTTTAATAGGAATGACAAACTACTTAAAACAAGGTATTATCCAAGAATTATTCCATGAAGATATCAATGTAAAAACATTTGAAATTCTACTAAAAGAAAAAGTACAAGTACATGCATGCATCGATATGAAAATGGCTGACTATAAGAAATATAATTATAATAAAGAAAAAATTGAAAATGATATTAGAACATATGACTATATATCATATTTGCCTGAAATGTCAGTTCTATCAAATAAGAAATACTCACTTATTATGAATGATAGAGGAGATAGTTTCTCAAGATATAGAACACTTCAATTAAATAGATATAGAAAAGTAACAGAGCAAGACTATGGTATATTCTTATTTATAAAAGATACAAAAACAAAATATGTTTGGAGTAATACATACGCTCCAATGAATACACAACCAGATAAATATGAAGTAGTATTTGCATCAGACAAAATAAAGTTCTTAAGAAGAGATACAGGAATATCTACCAAAACAGAAATTGTCGTATGTAAAGACTATCATGCAGAAATTAGAAAAATAACATTTAAAAATGAAACTGAATATGATAAAGAACTAGAACTAACTAGTTATACTGAACCAATTCTTTCAGAAAACATGGATGATATATCTCATAAGGTATTCAACAATATGTTTATATCAACTGAATATGACAAGCAAACAAATACTTTAATTGCAAAACGAAAAAACAGAGGAGACTCAGATATAAACAGTTATATGGCAACTAGAATGATAATTGACAACGCACAAGGTGAATTCACTTATGAGACTGAAAGGGAAAATTTCATTGGAAGAAACAAAGAATTATCAGAATCAGTTGGTCTAAATAAAGAATTATCAAACTATACAGGAGACAATCTTGACCCAATTCTTTCATTAAGAAATAGAGTTGTAGTAAAAGCAAATGATTCTGTAACCATTTATTTAATAGTTGGATTTGGTAGGAGTACTGAACAAATAAAAGATATTATTAAACATTATAATAATGAAAAAACACTAGAAAAAGAATTTAATATATCTACATTAATGAATGTAATAGATACAAAGAATATGAATATAAGTGGAGAAAACATGCGTACTTATAACATTATGTTAAACTACTTATATCAAACAACAAAATTGTCTGTTAACGAAGAACGAATGGACTTGTTAAGAAGAAATGCTCTAGGTCAATCAGGACTTTGGAAGTTTGGAGTAAGCGGAGATAGACCAATTATCTCAGTAGAAATAAACGATATAAGTGATATTAGTTTTATAACAGATATTTTAAAAGCGTTTGAGTATTATAAAAGTAAATCAATATTTGTAGATATCATAATAATAAATAATGAAAGTGGTAATTCAGCAAAACTTATAAAACAAGAAATAGACGAAGAATTATACAAAATTTATACTTTAAATAGTTTCTACCATACTCCAGGAACAGTTACAGTAATAAATAGTAGTAATATAACAAGAGAAGATAGAAGCCTATTAAATATGGTACCTAGAATTCACTTTGTAATTGAAAAACATATTGGCTTAAAAGAGGCTGTAGAAGAATTACAAAGAAAGAATACTCCAGTTGAATATGAAAAAACAAAATTAGAAGAAAATATTAAAGCAGAAAAGCATGAAAAACTAACATTTGATAATGGATATGGAGGCTTTAAAAATAAAGGTAAGGAATATGTAATTTATAATAAAGATACTCCAACACCATGGTCTAATATAATTGCTAATAAAAACTTTGGAACAATTGTTACAAATAATGGTTGTGGTTATACGTATGCCTACAATTCTGGAGAATTTAAAATAACTTCTTGGACAAATGAAATGGTACAAAATGATAAGAGTGAAGGATTTAAATTTGACGGAAGACAATTCGATCCAGAAAAATGTACTCATGGATTTGGCTATAGTATTTTAGAAAGTGAAACAGAAGACTATTCTCATGAAATAACAGAATTTGTTGCACGTGAAGATACAGTAAAAATATATTTAATGAAATTAAAAAATAAGAGCAAGAAAAAGAAAAAAACAAATATAGAGTTCTGGATTAATCCAACATTTGGTAACTTTGAAGAAAAAACAACAAGACACATTTTAACTGAATTTATGAGTGAAGATAATTACATGAAAATGCGTAATGTTTATAGTATTAACTATAGTGATGTAAACGTCTTTATGTCAGCATCAGAAAAAATAGAAGATGCCGTATGTGACAGAATGCTTGTAAAAAATATTTCATTTAATATCGATTTAAATGGAGAAGAAGAAAAAACTATAGTTTTCGTTTTAGGATGCAGCTATAGTGATCAAGAAAATATAGAATTAATTGAAAAATATACAAATATTCAAAATTGTAAAAAAGAGTTAAAGGAAGTAAAAGATTACTGGAATGAAACTTTAGGTACAATTCAAGTAGATACACCAGATGCAAGTTTTGACTATGTTGTAAATGGTTGGTATTTATATCAAACAATTTCATCAAGAATACTTGCTCGTGCAGGATTTTATCAAGTAAGTGGGGCATTTGGTTATAGAGATCAATTACAAGACTCTATGAATATTGCCCTTGTAAAACCTGAACAAACCAGAAGACAAATTCTTATTAATGCAGCTCATCAATTTGAAGAAGGAGATGTCCTTCATTGGTGGCATGAAAAGAATCACTTTGGTTTAAGAAGTAGATATAAAGATGATTACTTATGGTTAGTATATGCAACTACAACTTATATTGATATAACTGGAGATTATAGTATATTAGAAGAAAAAGTTCCATATGTTGTTGGAGAACAATTAAGTGATTATGAACATGAAAAAGGACTAACATTTAATTACTCTGAAGAAGAAGCAACACTTTTAGAACACTGCATAAAATCTCTTAAATTATCAATGAATTCCCTAGGACGTCATAAACTTCCTCTAATGGGTGGTGGAGACTGGAACGATGGAATGAATAGGGTTGGTATTAAAGGAAAAGGTGAAAGCGTTTGGTTAGGATTCTTCTTATACAATGTTATAGATTTATTTGCAAAAATGATGAAGACATATGACAAGAAGTTTGACTTAGAAGAATATATTAAATTTAATGAAAAATTAAAAGAAAATCTAAATAAAAAAGCTTGGGATGGAGATTATTACTTAAGAGCATACTTCGATAATGGAGATAAACTTGGAAGTCATGAAAATAGTGAATGTAATATTGATTTAATTTCTCAAAGTTTCTCAATAATTAGTGGTGTTGCGACAAAAGATAGAAAAGAAAAAGTAATAACTGCCGTAGAAGAAAAACTTGTCGATGATGATAAAAAAATTATTAAATTACTAACTCCAGCATTCAATAAATCTCTAAATAATCCAGGATATATTATGAATTATCCAAAAGGAATAAGAGAAAATGGAGGACAATATACTCACTCAGTATCTTGGTATTTAATTGCTTTAATAAAAGCAGGATATCATGATAGAGCATATCGTTACTACCAAATGATCAATCCAATAAACAGAAGTAAAAAAGAAGAAAATGTTAAATGCTATAGAGATGAACCTTATGTAATTGCAGCGGATATTTATTCATCACCTGACTTCCCAGCACGTGGAGGTTGGACATGGTACACAGGTTCTGCTGGATGGTTTTATAGAGTTGGTATAGAAAATATCTTAGGAATTCAAAGACATGGTGATAAATTAAAATTAAACCCAAGAATTCCAATTGCCTGGGATGGCTTCAAAGCAACTTATACATATAAAGATACAAAATATAATATAGAAGTTAAAAAAGGTAAAAAAGAAGAGTTAAAATTAGATGGTAAGAGTCAAATAAATAATTATATAAAATTAGAAAATGATTCTAAAAATCATGAAATTAAATTAACTATAAAATAAGGGATAATTGTCAAATAGTGTGTGTAGACACAAATAAGCGATGATTATTTATGTAG
>UQQI01000009.1 GCA_900543055.1 uncultured Mollicutes bacterium | reverse complement strand
ATCTTATATTTATTAAAAATATTTTTATTAATTGTGTAATAGGTACTTTTATTTCGGCAATTCTTATTATGCTTGGCTTTAATAAGAACTATTATTTAATTGTTTCTAATTTTTTATTTGAATTAATAAAGTGGTTTTTCTTTCTAGCTATATTTGATATAGATGATATTTTTATAAGAGTTATTACTGGATTTTTAATACTATATATATACGCTTATAAAAAAATTAATTTGTTTTGATGTTGAATTTTCAATTTATTCATTTATTATGTTATAATTAACTATAATAGGTGGTGATAATCGAAATATGAGAAAGAAAGATTTTCTTAAGTTAATGGAAGAAGATGAAGATTGGGCTCCTGGTTGGGATATTATTGATAATGAGTTTGAAAGACTTTATCCTAATCAGGTACCAATTCATTATGGTACTAATATGTCTAGTAGAGCGATGTTTGGTGGAAATAATTATTTAGATGGTTATTCTATTTATACTTCACCTAAAGGATATAAGCATATTGTTACCTATGGTATGACTGAGTTGTATGCTAATGTCGATGAACTTGGAGGAGAATATAATAAATGGGGATATGAAATGACTTTTAAAGTTAATGAACCTGATTTAAATAATTGTTTATGGGTGATAGATTTATTAGCATCTCTTGCAAGATACACTAATACAACAGGTAAATATTTTAAAGCAGGAGAATATATTGCTCTTAGTGGAAAATCTCTTAATCCTAATATTAACTCTTATATTACAGCTTTACTTGTTATTAATGATACAGAAGCTTGTAGTCAAAAAGAAACTATATATGGAAGAACAGATTTTTTGCAATTTTATGGTATAACAGAAACTGAGTTAATTGCATTACAAAATAATCCTGAAAGAGTAGGAGAATTGATAAATTTAATAAAGAAGAATAATCCTGATTTTGTAACAGATATGAATAGGGTTAATTCTTATATACAGTGATATATAGTGAGGTTTTAAAATGGTAGAAGAAATATATACAAGAACGAGTGTTAGAGATTTTTTAGAAAAAGATGTTTCTAATGAATTAATATTAAAAATAATAAAAGCAGGTATGCAATCTCCATCTGCTAAGAATCAACAACCATGGGAATTTTACATTGTAAAAAATAAAGAATTAATAGGAAAATTGTCATCAACAACACCATATTCGGCATTTTCAAAGAATGCTTCTGTAATTATTGTCCCTTGTTATAAAAAAGATTGTATTGAGCCGGATTATTCAGTAATAGATTTATCTATTTGTATGGAAAATATGTGGTTAGAAACAGAGGGATTAGGTTTAGGTGGTTGTATGATTGGTATTGCTCCAATAGAAAAGCAAATGAATAGTGTAAAAGAACTTTTAAAGATTGAAGAGAACTTAGAACCATTTTGTCTATTTCCAATAGGGTATCCTTCAAAAAGACATCATCAACAAAATAGATATAAAGAAGAAAAAATACATTTTATTGATTAACATAATTGCAAAGAATTTCTTTCAATTTTTTCTTTACATTTAATTTTTTTTAGTGATATATTACTTCTCCTGCGAAAAATTTATTTGTGGGATATTAAATTTATAATTATAAATTTAGTATTTTGAGTGGATTTTTTATTGTGAAAAATATTACTTTATTAATCTTTATAATGGTATTTCTTTATTATGTACCAGAAATTATTTATAAATTTATTCTTGATTTATTTTCTATTAAAAGAACATTTACAGGTTATGGATATAATTTAAAATATAATAGTAATTGGAAAAAAATAAAAAACAATTTATACAATTCAAAATATAAATGTCTTTTTTCTCCTATTAATAGTAGTAATTTAATTAATGATTTAAATGATGTAGAAAAACGTCATCTTTTATATTTAGAATTTAGAGATTACTTTAATAAGAGTAGATGTTTAATAGAAAATAATTATAATGTATATTCTGGTAGTAATAATTTTTAATATTTAAAAGAAGATGTGTACTATGCATATTTTGATTATGGTACTTCTGCTTCAGATGTTATTGGTAGATTTTATTTGATTGGTTCTAACAAGTATGATTCTTTATTTTCTCTTAAACTTGTTGGTAAAAATGGTATTTATAGTATTTTAAATGATATTTTAATGTTAATTGAATCAATATAATTTACTGAGATTTCATATGCTGAGGATTCTAAGAGTACACCTTGGTATATTTATAAAGATTTAAGAAAGAAAATTGAACTTTCTAGAATATGAAGAGTATTAAATGAATCAGAAGAGGCTTGGAAAATTACAAATAATAAATGTTATTGGTATAAGAATTATTAAGATTTATCTACTGATTATCATGAAGGAAAATGTAGTGTGGAAAATGGTAAAGTTGCTTTAAAATAAGCAGGTTATGATATTTCAACAATGAGTGATAATTTAATGATAGAATCTTTTTCTGTATCTTGTGAAAATATATATGTAACTACAGTTAAGATGAATAAATGAAAAGTAAAATCAAAAGAGAAAACGCCTATTAATGATGAAATAAAAATTATGTGAGTTTAATAAATCATGATGATTAGGGAATAGAGGTACGTGTTATAAATATTCAGACTAGTGTAAAATCAAAGATTAAAAATATAAGTAAAAAATGGATTTATGCATCCATTTTTTTAGAATTTCAGTGTAATGATTTTATTATCAGTTTCAATGAAACCTTCAGTTTTTAAATATTTTATTTCTCTTGTCATGGCACTTCTATCTACTGATAAGTAGCTTGCAAGATCTGTGTAGGTCATTGGTAATCTAAATCTATTAGAACCTCTTTTTTTAGAACATTGTTTAAAATACTCTAATAGTTTATCACGAGTTGTATGTTTTGTTAAAAGTTCAATTCTTGTATTTTTATTATGTAATTGTTCATTTAGTATTTTTATTAAATTTTTTATAAATATAATATAAAAATCAGTCTTTATTATTTCATTATTTGTTATTTCATTATATTCAATAAAAGTTATTTGAGTTTCTTCCTTTGTAATACATGTAATTTCATCAGAATTAACATTATATGTAATACTACCAAAGAATTCACCTTCTTGTAATTCTTCTAGTACAGTATTATTTCCATCGTAGTCATTATATATTAATTGGACACTTCCAGTGTCAATTAAAGCAATAAAATCATTCATGTTTACATTTGACAACACATTGACATTTTTTCTATAGATTGCAGTTGATGACTTCAGAATTCTCTTTAATTTCAATATATTTTTCTCACTGATATTTTCAAAAAGTTTGGTCATAAAATCACCTCTTAAAAGAATTTTAACAAAAAACATAAAATGTTGCAAATGCAACAAAGTATTTTTGATTTTTGCGTTATAATTGGTTTGTAGTTTAAAATGAAAAGAAGAAGTGAGGTATTTACTATGAAGGTAATAAAAAGAGATGGACATATAGTAGATTATAGTCCAGATAAGATAGAAGAAGCTGTTAGTAAGGCTAATTTGGAAGTTAGTGAAGAAGACAGAGTTAGTGATATTCAAATAAGAAATATTATTAAATATATTGAAGGACTTCATAAGAAAAGAATGCTTGTTGAAGATATTCAAGATGTAATTGAAAAGAGATTAATGGCTCTTGGTAAGTATGAACTTGCTAAGGAATATATTACTTATAGATATACTAGAGAATTAG
Source organism: uncultured Mollicutes bacterium (assembly GCA_900543055.1). GTDB lineage: Bacteria > Bacillota_I > Bacilli_A > RF39 > UBA660 > UBA3789. The sequence continues at coordinate 35,507 of UQQI01000009.1, read as the reverse complement.
TTAGAAGAAGTAATACTACTGATAAGTCTATTAAAGAATTAATTGATGGAGAAAGTGAGTATTGGAATACAGAAAATTCTAATAAAAATGCTAAGGTTGTTACTACTCAAAGAGATTATTTAGCAGGGATTACTAGTACAGATATTACAAGAAGATTTTTATTACCTGAGGATATAGTAACTGCTCATGATCAAGGGGTAATTCACTTTCATGATGCAGATTATTTTGCACAAAATGCATTACATAATTGTGATTTAATAAACCTTGATGATATGTTACAAAATGGTACAAATATTAATGGAGTAATGATTGAGAAACCTCATAGATTTTTAACTGCTATGACAATAGCAACTCAATTAATTACTGCAGTTAGTTCTTCACAATATGGTGGATGTACAATCACTCTTACACATTTAGCACCATTTGTTAGAAGTTCTAAAGAATTTTATTTGAAAAAATACAAGGACCGTAAATTAACAAAAGCACAAGTTGAAAAATTTGCTACTGAAGATTTGAAAAAGGAAATAACTGATGGTGTTCAAACATTCCAATATCAAATTAATTCAATGACTACTACAAATGGTCAAGCACCATTCTTAAGTGTATGTATGTATTTAGGTGAAACTGAAGATTATAAAGATGAACTTGCTATGATTATAGAAGAAGTTTTAAAACAAAGAATGGAAGGTATGAAGAATGAAAAAGGGGTTTATATAACTCCAGCATTTCCTAAATTACTTTATGTTCTTGAAGAAGAAAATATTAACCCTAAAGGAAAGTATTATTATTTAACTGAACTTGCTGCAAGATGTACTGCTAAGAGAATGGTTCCAGATTATATTTCAGAAAAAGTAATGAAAGAAAATAAAATCAATTCACTTGGTAATGGAGAATGTTTCCCATGTATGGGTTGTCGTTCATTCTTAACACCTGATAGAACGTTTAATGTTGGAAATATTTCAAAAGCATTAAACTATGTTGAAAATAAAGGAAAATACTATGGTAGATTTAATCAGGGGGTAGTTACTATTAATTTACCAGATGTTGCATTAACATCAGGTAAAGATATGGAACTTTTCTGGAAAGTGTTTGATGATAGACTAGAACTATGTCACAGAGCATTACAAATTAGACATAAACGTTTATCTAAAGTTACAAGTGATGTTGCTCCAATATTATGGCAACATGGAGCACTTGCTAGATTAGAAAAAGGTGAATCAATTCATGAATTATTACATCATGGATATTCGACAATTTCTTTAGGATATGCAGGTCTTTACGAATGTGTTAAATATATGACAGGACATTCTCATACTGATAATGGAAAAGGGCATGAATTCGCATTGGAAGTAATGCAACATATGAATGATAAATGTAAAGAATGGAAAGAAGCAGAAGATATTGATTACTCATTATATGGAACTCCAATTGAGTCAACAACATATAAATTTGCAAAATGTTTAAGAGATAGATTTGGTAAAATCAAAGGAATTACTGATAGAGACTATATTACAAATAGTTATCATGTTCCAGTATTTGAAGAAATCGATGCTTTTACTAAGTTAAAATTAGAATCTGAATTTCAACGTTTATCTCCAGGTGGAGCAATTAGTTATATTGAAACTCCAAATCTTGAAAATAATATTGATGTTGTAATGGAAGTAATTAATTTTATATATGAAAATATTATGTATGCTGAATTAAATACTAAAAGTGATTATTGTCAAAAATGTGGATATAATGGAGAAATTTTATTAGATGATGATTTAGAGTGGTATTGTCCTGAATGTGGTAATAGAGATCATGATACATTAAATGTTGCTAGAAGAACTTGTGGTTATATTGGAACTAACTTTTGGAATAAAGGAAGAACTCAAGAAATAAAAGAGAGAGTTGTTCACATTGATAATAAGGATGATGAATAGACATGAGATATAATAAAATAAGAAAGATGGATATTTCTAATGGACCGGGAGTACGTGTATCAATATTTATGCAAGGCTGTGAATTTCATTGTAAAAATTGTTTCAATGCAGAAACATGGAACTTTAAAGGCGGAAAAGAGTTTACAGATGAAACAATAAATAGAGTATTAGAATTATCCGAAAAAGATTATGTTGCAGGGCTTTCTATTTTAGGTGGAGAGCCTATGCATCCTAAAAATATTGATGGTACAATAGAGCTTGCTAGAGAGTTTAAAAAGAAATTTCCCAAAAAAACAGTTTGGGTTTGGAGTGGTTTTCTATATGATGATATTATGGAAAGAAATAAAGAAGTATTTGATTATATAGATGTTTTGGTAGATGGCCAATATGATGATAGTTTACATAACCCTACTTTACAGTGGAAGGGATCATCTAATCAAAGAGTAATCGATGTTAAAAAAACGAAGAAGAGTGGTAAGGTTACTTTATTTTGTGATTAGGATGTGATTGATGTTATGCATACAAATATTTGTTTAATTGGAAGTACAAGATTTGAAGAGATTTTTAGAGAGTTAGAAGTTTCATTGTCTATAAAGGGGTATATTGTATTATCTCCTTTAGTTTATAATCAGACAGGGGAAAATCCTTTATGTGGTGAAGAAAATAAAATTATTTTAGACTATGTACAAAAAGAAAAGATTAGACAAAGTGATTTAGTATTAGTTATAGATAAAGATAAATATATTGGTTCTTCTACAAAGAATCAAATAGAGTATGCTAAATTTTTAAATAAAAGAGTTTTATATTATAGTAAAGGAGATGTTAAAAAGTTATGAGTAGATTAAGAGGTTTTGAAGTAGTAAAAGGATATGAAGATAAAGGTATAAATTTGCCTGTAAGAAAAACTGCTCATTCTGCAGGATATGATGTAGAAGCAGCAGAGAATATTACAATTCCTATGTTTACTCCTGGATGTAAGCCAACTCTCATACCAACAGGGTTAAAAGCATATTGTCAAGAAGATGAGTGCTATCTATTGCTTAATAGAAGTAGTGGACCAAAAAAAGGCTTTTTAATGGCTAATAGTGTTGGATTAATTGATAGTGATTATTATGGTAATCCAGATAATGATGGACATTTTTACTTTTCATATTTCAATTGTAGCGATCATGATATTGAAGTTAAAAAAGGTGATGTAATAGGACAAGTAGTTTTCCAAAAGTATTTGGTTGTTGATAATGATAATGCTACAGGAGGTAGAACTGGTGGATTTGGTTCTACTGATAAAAAATAGATTTACTTCTATTTTTTTTTATGTTATGATATGTAAAGTTTTTGGGGGAGTAATGAATATACAAAGAAATAAGGGAGGTTCTTATGGGAAATTTTTTTGTGTCAGAAGATGATGCACATTTTTTAGAAGCCATTAAATTATCAAATGCACTTGAATTATCATTCTATAAAGATGAGGTTTTATATCTTGATATTCCAAATAGAGAAGATTATGAGTCATTAGAAGATTTTAATAAAGCAAATACTCAATTCATGGTTAATAAAGTAGACGAAATAAAAAATATTAAACATACAACTTTTGTTAGTACTTTAAAAGCATATAATGATATTTTAAACGACGTATATAAAATTAAAAGGTGTGATTCTGAAGAAGGACGTTTATTTAATGAGATGATAGATTATTCTAATAATGATATTAAAAGAGCTGGGATGATTGCTTTTTACTTATCATTATTGTTTCCGGCAATTATTCCAATTACTTTATTAGCAAGTGTTCCAAGAGTTGGATTTGATTTATTACAAAAGAGAAATTGTAAAAGAGAATTAGAAAAAATTGATATACTTAAGAAAAAGATATTATTAAATCAAGATATATTTTATGAATACATTGATACTCTTAGAACTGATTATCATAAGTCAAATAAAGAATTAGATGAATTGAGAAGAAGAGCAATTAATGGTGAAAATATTATGCCAAAATTATTAGAAATATTAAATCCTAAAAGAATAGGATTAGATGTAAGTTTTCTTGATTTAGCAGAAGATGAACTTGGAGAAGAAAACTTTAAATTAATAAAAAAATAAAATAGATTTTACTCTATTTTTTTTATTTTTATTCTTCTTTTGTCGAATATATTGAATTAATTAGTAAGTAGTTTTATATTTTATTTGAAGGGAGGATAATGGATACTGTCTTAGACTATGAAGGACTTATTTATAGTATAATTGCGAAATATCCTAAAAGATTTGATCATGATGATTTATTTCAAGCAGGTATGTTAGGATTAGTTGATGCTTATAAACATTATGATCCCAGTGTTTCTGTTAAGTTTTCAACATATGCATATTACTATATAGTAGGAGAGGTTAACAAGTATATAAGAGAGTGTAGTAGTTTAAAGATAAGTAAAGATTTAATAGACATAAAGAAAAAAATCTTAAGAGTGATTGATGTCATGACACAAAAACTTGGAAGAGAACCTACAACACTAGAATTATCACTTTATTTAGATGTATCTGAAGAAATGATTACAAACGCTTTAATTTCAACTGATGAAGTAGTATCAATTGATGCCTCATTTGATAATTTTAAATATTTTGATGATATAAATGCAGAAAAATTAGATTTGCGTGAAGAAATAGAAAAATTATCAGAAAATGAGAAAAGACTAATAAAAGCTAGATATTATGAAGATTTAACTCAAACAGAAACATCTAAAAGATTAGGAATAAGCCAAGTACAAGTTTCTAGAAATGAGAATAAAATATTAAAAAAACTTAGAACAAATTTATAGTTCTAAGTTTTTTGTATGTATTTTTTTATTTTGGATAAATTATTAATGGTGATTATATGAAAAATATTAAATATGATTTAATAGCTGACTGTCATAATGCAAAAGAAAATAAAGTATGGAATGCTATTGTTGCATTTGTAGTTGGAGGATTTATTGGATTAATTGGCGAAGGAATAATTGAACTATTATGTTTAAATTTTAGTTTATCAAGGAATGATGCATCTACTTTTATGATAGTAATATATATTTTTGTAGGAAGTTTTTGTACGGCTCTTGGATTTTTTGATAAATTAGTAACAATATGTAGATGTGGTTTATTAATACCGATTACGGGATTTGCTCATTCTATGACTAGTAGTACTTTGGATTATAAAAGAGAGGGACCAATATATGGAGTTGGTTCAAATATGTTTAAACTTGCAGGTTCTGTTATTTTATATGGAGTTGTTTCTGCATGGTTTTTTGGAATGATTAGATATTTGTTAGGAGGAAATATATGAAAACAATATTTTATAAGAATGTGTATTTAAATGAGACAAGTACTATATGTGGTCCTTATGAGAAGAAAGGCCCTTTAAGAAAATATTTTGATAAGAGTTATGATGATTTATATTTTGGAGAAAAATCATTTGAAAAAGCAGAAATAAAATTAGTTAAAGAATCTTTGAAATTATTACTCAAGAAAGCATATGTGACGAAGAATGAAATTGATTTAGTAATTGGAGGTGATTTATTAAATCAAATAACTGCATCCACTTATGGAACTTATGGTTATGGTAGTAGTTTTATAGGAGTATATGGTGCTTGCAGTAGTAGTGTTCTTTCTATGATTATTGCTTCTAACTTTATTGAAGGTGGTTTTATAAAAAATGCGTGTTGTATTGTATCTAGTCATAATTTAAGTAGTGAAAAGCAATTTAGATTTCCTACTGAATATGGAGCACCAAGACCTAATAGTTCTACTTTCACTGCAACAGGTGGAGCAAGTTGTTTGCTTTCTAATAAAAAAAGTATGGTAAGAATAGAATCAGCAACGCTTGGTAAAATAATAGATTTTTCTCAAAATAATGTAAATGATATGGGAAGAGTTATGGCACCTGCTGCAATAGATACATTATTTAGACATTTAAAAGATACTAATAGAAGTCCTGATTATTATGATTTGATTGTTACAGGTGATTTGGGTGCTTATGGAAAAGAAATAGTAAAAGATTATATGCTTAATCATTATTCAATAAGTTTAGGAGAAAATTATAATGATTGTGGAGTAATGCTTTATGATATAAATACACAAAAAGATGTTCATGCAGGTGGAAGTGGACCAGTATGCAGTGCTTTAGTTGTATTTTCTTATATATTTAGTCAGATGAAAAATAAAAAGTTGAGAAGAGTTTTATTTTTAGCAACAGGAGCATTATTTTCTCCAATACTTGTTTATCAAAAAGAAAATATTAATTCTATATGTCATGCGATTAGTTTGGAGGTGGTTTGATGTTATTAATAAATTCATTTCTATTTTGTGGTTTTGTATGTTTAATTTCTCAAATAATCCTTGATAACTCTAAGTTAACAGTAGGACATATAACAAGTATTTTAGTAGTAGTTGGAGCATTTTTAGATTGTTTTAGTATTTATGATTATATTATAAAAGTTGTGGGAGGTGGAGCATTATTACCAATTACTAGTTTTGGACATTCATTAATTCATGGTGCGCTTGCAAAAGCAAATAGTGTAGGTATAATGGGAATATTTATGGGAATGTTTGATTTAACTGCTACTGGTATAACTGCTGCAATTATATTTTCTTTTATTTTTACTTTAATATTTAAACCAAAAGATTAATTATTATTTGTCAAATTTACAACTTTTAAGAATATTTTATTATAAATATACATTATATAGTTTTATAATATAAATAGAATAAAGGAAAATGGTGATTTTATGTATACAATATATTATATTTTTATTGGAATAATTATTCTTTCATTTATAACTGGAGTAATATTAAATAAAATAGAAAAGAATGCTTCTAGTCAAAGTGCTATTTCGAGTGTTACATCAACATCTACAAATATAGATACAAATGTTGATACATCTATAGGTAAAGAACTTTTAAATAGTATTGAAGATGAGAGAGATTTATCTGAAACTAGAGTATTTACTATACCATTTTCTGCTAATTACATTGAAAAAGAAAAAGTGGATAAAATTAAAAAGTCGAAAAAAAGTAAAGTAATAGATGATGAAATATTATGATAAACATATTAAAAAAAATATGTAATATTACAAGTAAAGGATTTTACTTTTTACTTTCAGTTATTTCAAAAGGATTTTTCTATTACTTTTATACATTTTGTTCTTTTATAGAAAAGATGTTTATAAATTAAAAACCGATTTTTTAAGAGATTACAAAGAGACCCATCAGCAAGTTTTGTTGTTATATTTGTATTTTTAATTGGCATATTTGGGTATACTTATGTTTATGGTTCAAATAATAACTAAGTAAAGATAAAATTAAATGATTCTAGTGATGATAGTGTTATAAAGGAAAAAAAGATAATAAATCTAGTAGTGAAAACTCTAATGAGAAGAATTTATTATAGACTAATTTATTTAGAATATATGGAAAAAAAGATATAAATAGTATTGATTTTTCTGAATTGTATAAAGTTAATAAAGAAATAGTTTCTTGGATAAGTGTTGATAGTACTAATATTAATTATCCTATAGTTAAAAGTGATGATAACGAGTTTTATTTAAATCATAACATAAATAAATCATATGATAGTAGTGGTTGGACTTTTATGGATTATAGAAATAATAGTGATTTAAGTGATTTTAATACGATATTTTATGGACATAATTTAATAAATAAAACTTCATTTGGTAGTGTTTCAAATATGTTTAATGATAAGTGGTTTGAGACATCTAATCATAATATAGTAGTTGCTAATAAAAATGGAAAATATACTTATAAAATGTTTTCTGTATATTATAGTGAACCTGATTCTTCTTATTTACAAACTAACTATGATAATAAAAATGAATATTTAGATTTTTTAAATATGTTAAAAGAAAAGAGTAAATTTAACTTTTCTGAAGAGTTAAATGAAAATGATAGGATTATTACTTTGTCTATATGTACAGATGATAATAAAGGAAGAAGAGTTGTACACGCAAAGTTAATTGGATAATAAAAGTTCTCATAGAATTATGAGAACTAATTTATTTTAGAAATATTTATTATTTCATTCATATCATCATCTTTAGCGATGATATTTTTATGGTTTTTATTACATTTTTCACATTTATATAATATTTTATAAGTATCTTTATATTTTTCTATTCCAATAGGTCTTAACATACCGAGACATGTATTTTGTCTATCTCCTGGATTAATATCTATGTGTATTGAGTATAAACAATATGGACAATGATCTCTTGATGAGTAACCTAGGGGTAATACTTCTTTTCCACAATGTTTACAAATAAATCCTTCATCTAATTCATTAAATCTTTTCATTTTATTTTACCTTTCTATAGTAATATTTATATGGTCTAGAATTACTTTCTTCTGTATTCATAAGTATTGTAATTATATCATAGTATCTAATTGTCTTAATTGTTGTTTCAGCAAGATATGAAAATTCTCCTATTTGATACATAATAATCTCCTTTCGGTTATATGGTAAAACTACTCTTAAGGGGAGAGTCAACATAAATATTTATTTACATCATTATAGCATATTTTTATTTCTATATGGTATAATGTGCATAGGTTGTGATGTTATGGAAGTAGAATTTAAGATAAATGATTTTGAGGGACCTCTTGATTTATTATTACATCTTATTAAAGAAAGTAAGATGGATATAATGAATATTGAGATAGTTTCTATTACAAAACAATATTTTGATTTTTTGAATGAACAAGAAAAAATGAATTTAGAAATTTCTTCAGAATATTTAGTACTTGCTTCTGAATTATTAGAAATAAAATCTAGAATGCTTCTACCTAATAATAAGAGTGAAGATGAAGAAGATGAAGAACTAGATCCTAGAGAAGAATTAGTAAATCGATTATTAGAATATCAAGCTTATAAAGATATAACTAAACTTTTGCACGAAAAAGAAGAATTAAGAAGAGATATTTACACAAAATCTCCTGAAAATATAAAGAATTATATAGATGAGACTCAAGAAATAAAAGTGGATGTTTCATTAGATGATTTAATTTCGGCATTTCAAAAGTATTATCAAAGAAAGATAGAAAGTAAACCTTTAAAGACTAAGGTTACAGTAAATGAGATAAGTGTTTCATCTAGAAGACATGATATAAAAAATTTATTAAAGACTAAGAGAAGAGTTTCTTTTTTTGAACTTTTTCCGGTTGTTTCTAAAGAATATGTTGTTGCAACTTTTTTAGCAGTACTTGAAATGGCTAAAGAAAAAGAAATTACTATTACTCAAAAAGATACTTTTGATGATATTATATGTGAGGTGATATAGTGAATAAGGCAGTTTTAGAGGGACTTTTATTTGTAGTTGGAGAAGATGGGCTTACAATTGAACAAATAGAAGATGTACTAAATATAGATGAAGAGTCTGCAAAAAATTTAATAAGAGTATTAAAACATGATTATGAAGATGAAAGTCGTGGACTTAGAATAGATTTTTTAGGAAATAGATTTAAAATAACTACTAAATTTGAACATAAGGAGTATTATCAAAAGTTAATTGAAAATCCTGAAACAAATTTTCTATCACAAGCAGCTTTAGAAACATTAGCAATCATTGCTTATAATGAACCAATTACAAGAATTCAAGTTGATACATTAAGAGGAGTAGGTTCAACTTCTATAATAAGAAAGTTAGTTGCGAAAGGTTTTATTAAAGAAGCTGGTAGAAGTGATGTTCCTGGTAGACCTATATTATATGAGACAACTCATGAATTTTTAGATTACTTTGGACTTGCTAGTATAGAAGATTTGCCTGATATTGATAAAATTCTTGAAAGTTTTAAAGAGGATGAAAGTGATGCAAATGAAAGTTCAGATTTATATACTTCAAAATATACAGAAAGAGAAAGTGTAAAGTAGTGGAAAAGGGATATTCAAAAAAAGTAGATAGTTTATTTAGATTTTTAGATAATGAAGAAATTGATAATATAAAGGAATATATTGCAAGTGATGATAGAGAGTATTTAGAATATAAAAATGTAGATGCTATTGATTTTTTTAATGAAGATTATAGTGGGGACGACATATCTATTTTCAGAAGTTACTCTGGATATATTTATCAATATGTTAATAATGCTATTAATGGTAGTTGGGATTATTCTTATGATGGTGATGAAAAATTTAAAAATAGATGTTTAGAAATAGGCAGAGAGTTAAATGAAATATTACTTAATAGTAAGAATTTATCTTCTAATAATTTTAAAGTTTTTAGGGGAATACCAATATCATTTTTTAAAGAGTATGGTATTGAAAGTATAAGTGAACTAATTAATTTAAATAATAAATATTTATTTAATTATGGTTTTACATCGACTTCTTTTTTAAGAGATACATCATATTTTAAAAAAGAAATACCAGCCGGAGTATATAGAAATGTTTTAATAGAATATGATGTTCCAAGAGACTTTAATGAAGGAGTATATTTAAAAAATAATGATTTATCTTATAGTGTTTCTCAAAATGAGTTTTTAATAAATAGTGAAAGTTTAGGATATGTTTATGATGTTTTATTAAATGAAGATAGTGCTATTTTAAAAGTTAAATTGATTCCTAAAAGAGTATATAGAAAAGACTATAGAAATTTGATAGAAAATTCAACAATTAGAAAAAAATTATATACAAGTTTCTAATTATTATGATATAATCTAATTGTTGATGCTCCCATGGCGGAATTGGTAGACGCGGCAGACTCAAAATCTGCTTCTAGCAATAGAGTTCCGGTTCAAGTCCGGATGGGAGCACCATTTTTTATTTTATATATTGACAATTTAAATTATTATCATATATAATCTTATTGTGATGCCGAAATAGCTCAATTGGTAGAGCAACTGACTTGTAATCAGTAGGTTCCGGGTTCAAGTCCTGGTTTCGGCACCATTATTAAATTTAAACATTTATGGTTTGATAACACATTTTGAAGAATGGTTCTTTGTCAAGTAGTGTTGGTGGAACCAAAAACTAATGATAAATGAACTGTATAGAGGACTAAAATTTAGTTCTCTTTTATTATGCTTTAATTGGATTATATAAACCTTTAATAAGCATAACCCTAAACTTTAAATGTTTAAATTTTCTATATCCACAGGCATTATGTTTAATTTGTTTAATAAGATTATTAATACCTTCAACGATTCCATTAGATAATTCATGGTCAAAAGAATTTAATAAATACTTTTTCATCTTTAAAAATGTTTTATTTGTTTTAATAGTATATTGTGATACGTTATTTTTAGAAAAATTACTAATAATATTAATAAATTTTTTCTTATTTATATTTTTGATAGCTTTTAATATTCCTTGATAGTAATTATATGTAGAATTAATTATAGGATTTTTATTAATTAAATATGTAACTATATATTTTTGAGTAACTTTACTTTTAAAATTTTTTGAATATGATTTTTTAGTATCATCTAATTCATCTTCATTTTTTAATAATAATTTCCAATATTTTTTATATTTTCTATAATCGGGATTACTTTTACTTATTAATTTAATTCTAGTTTTATCCATAGCGTTTCTGGGTTGAAGAATAATGTGAAATCTGTCTGGGATTAGGATAGCATTAGGAAATAGATAATGCATCAATTTATAATAAGGGGCATATAAATCTAATGTTATAAATTTAACTTTTTCTCTTTCATATTTAGGATATCTTTTGAAATATTTTTCTATATCTAAGTTTTTTCTGCTATCTAATAAATCAAAGATATTCTTTTTATTATAATCAACAATAATAAATGCATATTTACCTTTAGTATCTTTTGTGGCAGTTAGTTCATCAATACCGAATGATTCAGGAAGGGTTCCATTATTTTTAATTAATTTATTATCGCAGATAGAATCTAAAATTCTATTAACAGAATTGGTAGAAATATTATTTCTCTTAGCAATATTTTTTTCACTACCTTTTTCCATTAAATCTAAGATTACAGATAACTTAGTATTATTAGAAATTTGTTTATGAAAATCTACTAATGTAGTAGTAGCGGAAAAAGTTTTCTTACAATGTTTACAATGAAATCTCTGCTTATCTAATAAAAGAATAGTATTACAATTAGATACTTTAGGAATTTTAACTAGGCAATTTTTATCAAAAGCCCATTTAATAATGTCATCAGTTCCATTATTTACACATCCACAATGAACACAATATTCAGGGTTATAAGTAAGATAAGCGTGAAATATATTATATTCTTTATTATCTTCTTTTCTAATTTCTAGACAATCTTCATTAAAATAGATATTATTATCTTCAATTCTTAATATTTTTTTAGTATAATCAGTATGAGTCATTTAATCAGATCCTTTCAATGTTTTATGAGCAATTACATTGTATCATGAGTTTCTGATATGACTTCTTTTTTTAATTAAAAATAGTGTCGGTGATTTACTCACCAACACTAAATATTATAGAACCTGAAGAACTTGGAAAAGTTTTTCTTTTGTTTTGTATAAAAATATTTCTCTAAAGCTTTCTTTTTTCTTAAATTTATTTTATACTTTATAAAGATAGGAGTAAGCGTAGTATTATGAAAAAAGTATATATAGTCTTAACAAATACAGGTACATTTTTATCTAGAATAGTAAATGTTTATACAAGAAAAGAATTTTCCCATGTATCTATATCACTTGATGAAAATTTAAACTATATGTATAGTTTTGGAAGACTTAATGCATATAATCCATTTATTGGTAGCTTTGTTCATGAATCACCTAAATATGGTACATTTAAAAGTTAAGAATACTAAAGCAAAGATATATTCTATAGAAGTAGATGATAGGGTATATAATAAGATATTAAGAAATATTAAGAAAATTGAGATAGAAAAAAATACGTATAAATTTAATATGATAGGTTTATTTACAGTTGCTTTACACTTGAGAATAAAGAGAAAAAAATGTTTTTATTGTGCTGAATTTGTTAAGTATGTACTTGATAAAACATATTTAGAACTTGATTTACCAGATATTATTAAGCCAATGGACTTTACACGCATGGATGGATTGTCACTTATATATAGTGGTAAATTGCTAAATTTTTAATGCTCATTATTTGACACTTTTCGATTTTTGTTATTGATAATTAAGCTTAATTATGTTAAATTTATTATAGACATAGTAGGAAGGGTGGAATTGCTTGGTACGTGTGTAATAATATATAGAAGTGGTGAATATTATGAGTAAAAGTGTTGAGGTAAAGGCTGAGACAGTATACAAAAAGAGGTTATTAAAAAAAATAATTTGGATTATCTTTTTGCTATTAATAATTTTTATTTCAGTAATTTATTTATTTTTATATATTGTTTATCAAGGTGGTAGATTTACTGTTAATCTTGATAAGAACATGTCTAATAGAAAGAATATCTATTTATCTGAGAATGGAAAGCTGTCTGGTAAGTCTCGTGAGCTTGCTGCTGATACAATAGATTATATGGATAATATATCTATTAAATGGTTACCTGAAGATATTGATAAACAAGGTACAGGAGCTCATAATGGAGACAACTATATAGCATATACTTTTTATGTTATAAATGCAGGGAAAGAAATGGTTCATTATTGGTATGAAATAGATGTTGATGATTCTATAAAAAATGTAGATGAGGCTATTAGAATTATGATTATTAGAAATGGTAAAAAAGTAGTTTATGCAAAGAAAAGTAAACTAAATGGCAATGCAGAGGAAGGTACTAAGAAATTTGTTTCAAAATCTATTGCAGTTTTAGAGCAAAGAAAAAGCTTTAAACCAAATGCAAAAGACCGATATACTATTGTTGTTTGGATTGAAGGTGATGATCCTGATTGCAAGAATGAACTTCTTGGAGGAGAGATTAAAATGCATATGGATATCACTGAAGAACATACTGATAAAACAAATAAAGGAGTGAAAGTAAATGAAAAAAAGCGAAGTTAAACAAAATCGCAAAAGAAGACGAATACTAATAGCATTTATTATGGTTCTATTTACTGGTATTATTTTAACTGCAAGTACTTATGCATGGTTTACTGCTAATAGAACTGTTACTGTTTCTAGCATTGATGTTAATGTTTCAACAAGTACAGGTTTACAAATTTCAACTGATGCTACTAGCTGGAAATCATTAATTACAAATGAAGATATTCATAATGCTAATTGGGTTGGAGTTACTAACCAATTACCAACAAAAGGAAAAAATGGTATTATGGCACCAATTTCAACAATTGGTGAAACTGATGGAACAACAGGTTTTATGAATATGTATAAAGGAACAATTGTTACTAATACTGATACAGGTAATAATATTTTAACTGCAGATAAATCAACTGAGACACAAGGTACTACAGGAGATTTCGTAGCATTTGATTTATTCTTCCAAAGTAATGAAGCACATCAAATTTATTTAACTGAAGGATCTAGTGTTGCTGCTACTGCTGGTGGAACTGATTCTGGAATTCAAAATGCTGCTCGTGTTGCATTTGTTGTTGAAGGAAATGTAGCATATGGTTCTGAACCAGCTACTGCACAAGCTTTAAAAAATGCTCAAACACCATATATTTGGGAACCAAACTTTGATGTACATACTGCATCAGGAATAGATAATGCAAGAAATACTTATCAATTGACTACTACTGCAGAAGGAGCAGGTAAAATATCTTATGTTGGAGTTAAGACTAATATTGCAAAAGAAAATAATGTATTATTAAATAGTAAAGATACAAATTACTTTGCAGATGTTACTACACACGAGAGTCCAAAAACTGGAATTCCTGCAGCTGCTCGTATGAATGCTTTTGAAATTGCAGAAGGTATTACTAAAGTAAGAGTTTATATGTGGATTGAAGGACAAGATGTTGACTGTGAAGATAAAGCATCAGGTGGTTCTTTATCATTCAATTTAGCATTTAGTATTGATGGAAAAAATTAAGCATAATAAAAATTATTAATATTAAGCCTTCAGTTGAAGGCTTTTTATTCTATTGAGGTGATAATATGCAAGAAAAATTAATTCTTACTGATTTAACTGAAAAAGAATTACTTGAATTATATAATAAAGTAATTAAACATATAGAATATTTAAATGGAAGTATTATTTCTTTAGAAGAGGAGGATAAAAATGAACAAAGTTGATGAATTACCTATTACTAAAGAAATTAATATTGATAAGAATCATATTGATAATTTTAAATTAGAAACTGAAACAGGTACTAAAAGAGTAAAAGAAAAATTTCATAAAGAAGCTGTAAATAATAGAAATAATTATGTTAATAAACAACTTAATATTTTTTCTAATTATAAAGTTCAATTAGAAAATGAAATGGTAAAAAGAGTAAAAGACCTTATACCAAAAGATAAATCTTCAGAATATGAAGAATATAAAAAACGTGTTAATTCACTTTTAGAACTTGTTAAATTAAATTGTAATATTACAGATAATTTTAAATTAAAATTAGATTTTATAGTAGCAACAATTAATGAAGATACTTCTTTAGATGAACTTAATTTTAGTATTAAGAAGTTTATTGATAAATTCCGTGAATTTAATATTACTTTAACTTGTAAAGATTTTAAATATACAATGTTTACTGAAATGTATATGAAAGATTATTTTAAAAATTATAAATTTAATAGTAATATGAATGATACTTTTGAATCAATTTACTTTAAATGTCCTGATATTAAATTGCAGTTAAAAATGAATTTAATTAATATAGTTTCTAAATATGAAAAAGATATAAATAAATTTTTAACTAGTTATGTTGAAAAAAAGATGACAGATAGTGGTATATCATCTGATAATATTATTAATGAGTATATCTTATTAAGAAATAATGTTGGTAAGAAAATAGCAAAAGATGAGTATTATAATACAATGATATTTCTTGATGATAAAAGAAAAATTAATGATTATCTAGTTGGAAGTCCTACAAGAGTAAAAAACTATAATACATTTACAGATGATTATGATAAATTAGATGAGTATTCTAAAAACAATTATAATTCTTCTATTATGAGTTTGTATTTAACTTTAAATGAATTAAAAAAATATTATAAATATGAATTTATAGTAGATGATTTATTAAAAAGATTTAAAGATAGAGAAAGTGCTAAAAGTAGTTTTTTAGTTAAGAAGAAGGAAATAGAAAAAGAAGAAAAAGTAAGAGAAAGTATCTATAAAGAATATTTAAAAGCATGTGGCATTGGTTTTTTAGCAAGAAAAAATGAAACTAAAATGAAAAATGCAATGTTTAAAATGAATGAACAAATTACTAAATTAAAAGCTTTATATGATGAGTTTAATGATTTAGAGATTACTAATAATCTTAATGATTTAAATGAATCTGCTACTATATATGATGTGTTTATGGTTAGTCTTACATCATTTAGTTTTATTTCAAAATGTTTTATGAAAAATGATGATTTTAGTAATAAAAGTCTAGAAGAAAATATAGATGATTACTTTAAATTTATTTTTAATCCAAATAATTTATTTTTAAGAAAGACTAATTGTTTAGTAGAATTTGATATAACTAATATTATTTGTCTTAAATATAAACTATTAGAAATTAATATAACTGATGAACTAATAAATAAAGATAATATAGATTCTACTTTAGATACTTTAAGTTTTATTAATATTATTCAAAACATTGAATCTTCTAATATTACTTTAGATACTATTTCTAATATTTATAATATGAAGAAAATTGTATCTATAAATAGAGATAATTTAGAAGTTATTTAGATATTCATAATATTTGAGTATCTTTTTTTTTTTAATTTATTTTGTTTCTTTCTTATAGAATTATGCTTATGTCTATGATATAATTATCATAAAGAATAGGAATGTGGTGGATAGATGAAAACTCTTAAAAATATATTAAAATATGTTGCATCCAGTTTTTTGGTGTTACTAGTTATTGTTAGTGTTTATACTTTTGTTGCAACTGATATTATGAAGAAAGATTATGCAAATATTTTTGGATATACTTATTTTGTTGTAGCGTCAGGATCTATGTCTTCTGAGATAGAAGTTGATGATATTGTTTTTGTTAAAGTAACTGATAAAGTTAAATTAAATGATGTTGTTACTTATAAGAGCAATGATGGAGCAATTATAACTCATAGACTTATTAGTATGAATAATAATAAATATATTTTAAAAGGAGACGCTAATAATATGGCTGATGAGCCTATTAATAAAGGGCAAATTATCGGTAAGGTATCGCTTATAGTTTCTCCAAGTTTTATTCTAAAATCAATTGCTATATTCTTAATATTATTTATCTTTTTAGCACTTATTAATTTTGACGGTATTGTTAAAAAATATATTGTAAAAGATACTAAGATGAAAGAAAAATTACCAGATGATTTGTTTAGTAGCCCTAAAAAGGATGAGGATCCATCAAGTGGTCTTACAGTTACAATTTCATTTAGTGAAATGGAAGAGTTAAATAAACGTCATGAAGAAGAAGTGAAGAAAGAAGAATCAATTGAAATATTAGATGAAGATGAATATTTGGATGATCCAGACGAGAATGAAAAAAATAATAGTACAGAAAAAGATACAATAGACTTAGTTGTTTCAATTCTAAAATGTAAAAAGAATCATGTACAAAAAGCAAGAATGAATAAGAAGTGGGTCACTAAGTATCAATATGTTTATAAATTATGTTTTCTAGCACTAAATAGAAATACTTTTGAGTTAGTTCATACAATAGAAAATCCTACATTTACAGAAATATATGATTATGATTTAGAAAGAGTAGGGTTAACAGAAACTATTAGAAATAGAATATATGATTGTCCATTACATGTTTTCTTTAGATTACTTACTTATGCTATACTATATAATGATGATGAAATGTTTGATGGTATTTATAAGATATTAAAATATAAAGTTCTAATAGATAATGAAAATAGATTTAAAACTATAAAGAAAGCAGATACATATAGTATTAAACAAATTAAAACTTTAATAGAATTTATGAAGAAAGTTTCTAATAGGTTTGATAATAAACACGTTTTTGAATTAGATAAAATTGAAAGAATGATTAAAATTAAAAGTTATTAGAAGGAAGTGAAGAGTAGTGAAAGAGTATATTAATCATAAAAGAAAAATTTTTATTAGTATTTTTGCTACTCTTATTTTGCTTCTTTTTATATATTTCATATATAGTTTTATAGTAGATAGAACTACATTAGCAAATGAAGATAAATGGGATGGAGTAAGTATTGCTACATCTTTTTCTAGTGGTAATGGGACAATTGATAATCCATATTTAATAAGTAATGGTAGTGAATTTATTTACTTTAAGAATTTAATAGAAGGAAACGATGCTAATCTTTACAAAGATAAGTATTATAAATTAAGTAATGATATTGACTTTGATAATCATAGTTTTACTAGTATTGGTAATATTTTAAGTGATAATGAAAATATATTTATGGGTAATTTTGATGGTAATGGTTACTCTTTAAATAATATTTTAATAGATAATCCTAATACATATGATTCAATTGATTATTATGGAATATTTTCTACTACTAAAAATGCGACTATTAGTAATTTAAATATTTCTAATATTAATATTAAAGTAAAAGATAGTTCTAATAATATGAGAATAGGTACTATTAGTGGTGTTTCTTTAGTAGATGATAGTAGTGATAATACAAGTGATATTCTTAGTACATTTAAAAATATAAGTATTAATAATTCTGTTATAGATATAAGTGATACTTTATATGATAAAAATACTTATATTGGAGGATTTAGTGGTTATTTAGATAAAAAAATTAATGCATATAATATATATTTAAATAATAATTTTAATACTAAGTATAAAGATAATATTGCATCTTTTTCATATAGTTTAAATAGTGAAATAAGTAATATTATATTAAATATTAATAGTAATAATTATGAAGCAAGTGATTTTTTATTTAATATTAATGGAGAAGGTAGTGTTAAAAATAATTATTATTTTAATAATAATAAGTATTATTTAGATGATAAAGAAGTTAGTACTGATGATATTTTATCAGAATTAAATAGTTTTAATGATAGTGATTATTATTTTGAATTTATAGATAATACTTTTAAGTGTTTAGCTTATGAGAAAAAGGCAGTTAATAATAGTAATAATAATAGTGTTGCTCCTATTATGAAAACTTTTAGTATGACCAGTAGAGTTAATGGTGATATTCCAATTCATGCTTCTGGTATAAGCAATGGCGTTGTTTATGTTAATGATTTGGAATCTAGTTGGAATTATTATATGGGGCTTAATTATAGTGAGGTTACAAGTGGTGCATTACCAACTTATAGTGAAAAGTATTCTAGTAGTAATTTAGTACCAATTGCAATTTCTTATTCTGGAGAAGATTATAATGATTCTAGTTTAGTTGGACATGTATCACCTACTGAGAGTGAGACTAAGTATATTTATTATAAATATTATCCTATAGTTGATGGTAAAGTAAAAATTGAACTTATAGATAATCCGTTTAGTGCAAGACCAAAAAAAATGGGATTTTATGGATGGAACACTTCTTATAATGGAGGAGTTTTGAGTTTTGATAATGATACTTATACTAGATATTTAACTATACCAGTTAGTGGAACAGATAAGATTAGTATTGAAATGTATGCTATATGGGATAGTGCTAATATTAGTTCTAGTTCTAGTGATTTATATAGTGCTGGTATGAGAAAGGTTCCTCTTTATGAAGATGTATGTGAAACTAAGTATTATGATGATGACCTATATGAGTTTCAAAGTGGTGTTGAGTACTATGAGAAAAGAGTTGCGAGTAGAGGAAGCAGATATACTGGTTATATAATAGAAACAACAACAAGTACAGGATGGTTTGGTTCTACAACTACAACTCAGTCACTTAAATACATGAATAATACAACTTGTTCTAATAATGAAGGATGTACATATTATGTTAAAGTTGATTATGATACACCTGATATGTCACTTACTTATGTAACATTGACAAAAAGAAATTCAGGTGGATGGTGGGATGATTCTACATATATTGATGAAAAACAGGCACCAATTAATACAGTTCATAAAAAAGGTGATTCTTATGAAATTTGTCATAAGGAACTTCGTGAGGCATTTAATACAACTGGTTATTTTTATAAATTTGATATGATGAGTTTTGATGATAAGAGTTTATTTTATAATGGTCGAGGTCAAAACTGTAGTGTTGCTTCTTGTAGTTATGGAGATACTTATAAATTAATTCAAAATAGTGATTCCTATTCATCAAATTATGATAATTTAGATAAAGAAAGATTATATTATTTAGTTACAAGGGACACCAATATTTTACTTTTAAGTAATAGTGGTAATTTAAGTAATTATCTAAGTACATCTAAACCAATGACAATAACTGCATCTTATGATGGAAGTAGTATTTCCTCTAGTAGATATTTAGCAGTATCAAGTGATTCTATGAATTTAAGAGCTGATATGACTATTGAAAATGTCTATATTAATGGTCAAAATAGTAATAGTGTTAGCGAGACTATAAATACAAAATATGCATTAAATGCAAGTTCTTATAATTTGAAAGTTGGTAGAAATATTCTCCATACAAATCCTAGAAATTATTATAAAAATTTAAATACAATTATTGGAACATCTAATAGAGGAAGTTCAACTAATTATGAAACATATAAAGTAATTGTTGAGAGTGGTGTGTACAATGCTTTACTTACTGCATATGGAATTGGTAGTAGTAACAGCTACTATGTGCATGCACAAATGGTATATGGAAGTGATTATGATAGAGTTAATAATGATAATACAAAACTTTCTGTTTACTTTAATGCTTTAGCATCTATTGCTGGTAATTATAATAGTGATGATAAAGTAACTCCATCTTCTGATATGGTAATAAAAAGTGGAAGATATGGAGTTTATAAAAGTGGTAATAATTTAGTACTTAATTCTAATGAATCAGCTTATGGCATATATGTTGGAGGGCGATCAGGAACTCATTACTCAAATTCACTTCGTCGTCTTACTATGCTTGGAGGAGAAGTGAATTCTTTAAATGGAGGTCCTTGCGTCGAAACTAATCTGTCTACAAATTCGACAGCATTTTATATGTTGGGAGGCTACGCAAATTCTGTATATGGAGGTGCTGCTACTACTACAAGTTATGGTAATAGAATAGTTTCAATTACTGGTGGAACAGTTGGATATAATGTTTTTGGTGGTTCTAATGCTTATAATGGATACAGTGAAGATGGACAACTTAGTGGAAGTACTTTACTATATATTGGAGGAAATTCTGTAATTGGTTCTTCAGACACTAGTGGAAATCATTTTAATGCAGAACATGGGAGTGTATTTGGGGCAGGAAATGGGATAACTGGTGGAAGTGATGCTGGAAAAGTTTATAGTTCTCACGTAATTATTAATGATAACACTGTTATAAATGGAAATGTCTATGGTGGAGGAAATTATGGATTTGTTGGTTTTGATACTAATAGAAGTAAAGATTCTACAGTAGAAATTTTAGGTGGAACTATAAAGAATAATGTTTATGGCAGTGGAAATAATATTGGTAATGGAAAAACTAGTGCAAGTACAACAGGCACGCAGTCAGATGCATATATAATTCAAAAAGCTGGTGTTGTTAATGGATCGATATATGGTGGCTCTAGGGCTAATGGTACTGTAAAAGGAAGTGCTACGGTTACTATAAATGGAGGAGAAGTTGGTACTGATGTCTATGGTGGAGGAGAAGGTTCTTCAACTGTAGTTGGACAAAATACAACTGTTATTATAGGAAATAATGAAAGTACTAATTCTCCTACGATAAAAGGAAATGTTTATGGTGGTAGTGCCTATGGTTCTGTAAATAGAGATGGTTCTACTTCGGTTACTGTTAATAAGGGAACTATAGCTAACTCTGTATTTGGTGGTGGAAAAGGAACTGCTACACAAGTTCCATATACATATGGTGATATTACTGTAACTATAAACAATGGTAATATTGGACGTGTATTTGGTGGCTTTGATAATGCAGGAACTCCATCAAAGACTGATACAATATATGTTAACAATGGTGTTATTGGTGATTTGTTTGGCGGTGGTAATAAAACAGGTCAGACTACAACAAATATTTATGTAAAAGGTGGAGAAATATCAAATTTATATGGTGGATCTAATGAAAAAGGTGGTGTAACAACATCTAATATAGAAGCAACTGCAGGGACTCTTGGGTATGTTTATGGGGGAAATAATATTGCTGGAACAACTAATACTACCAATGTTAATTTAACTGATGTTAAAGTAACTGGTGATATATATGGTGGAGGTAACAAGGCATCTTCTAAAACGTCAAATGTAGTTATTTCAAATATTTCTGCAAATGATGTTTATGGAGGAGGTAGAGAAGCTGGTCTTACAGATTCTAAAGTTTTAATAGATACTTCTACAATGAATAAAGTTTTTGGTGGTTCTAATATAAGTGGAGATGTTTCAACAACAAATGTTTCAGTTAGCAACTCTAAGTTAACTTCATTATATGGAGGTAATAATCAGGGTGGAAGTGTTGGTACTACAACCCTTAAATCAAAAGATACAGATATTGGTGATGTTTTTGGTGGCGGAGATAATGCTGAGGCAACTACTTCTAACTTAGATATTGATGGTGGAATAATTGGAAATGTATTTGGTGGTGGAAACCAAGCAGGAGTTGTTACAACTAATACAAATATTTCTAGAGGATTTATCTCAGGACTATATGGTGGCTCTAATGAGACTGGTACTATTACATCTGCAACTATTAATACACCTAGTGAACAAAGTGCAACTACAACAGATAGGTATACTTTAAATATAAATAAAAGTGTATCTGCATCGGACTGGAGAGAAAATAGTCATCCAGGTTATATTACATATGCAAATTTAACTATTACATTAACAAATAACACAAGTAAAGATATTAATGAGTGGGATGCTTCGTTATATATTCCAAATTCTATACTTTATTCAAATTATAGCTCCACAGAAATAAAAAAAGATGGCGATATCTATTCATTTAATCATATAAATAGAAATTATGGAACAAATCCTTTAAAAGCAAATGGAGGAAGTTATACTTTTAACTTTGAAATACTTACAAAAAATACGCAAGATAAATTTAATATAATTTCGTATGATCCAGCAGGTTTATTTATTGGAAACTTATATGGCGGAAATAACCTTGGAGGAGAACTTGGAAGTAGCGATATTGATTTAAATTATGGTAGTTATGGAACAATATATGGAGGAGGAAATGAAGCAGTAGTTAATTCTACAAAGTTAAATATTTCTAATTCAACTGCTACTAATATATATGGTGGAGGTAATGCTGCAAAGGTTACAGGAAGTACTTATCTTCGTTTAACTTCAACTGATGTTTCTAACAATGTTTATGGTGGAGGTAATCAAGGAGAAGTAAATGGTAATACTGAAGTATTCGTATCATCTGGTAGTGTTTCTGGTAATTTATTTGCTGGTGGAAATGGAGCAAGTGCAATTGTTTCTTCTAATACTTCTGTAACTATTGATGATGGTACTGTAATTGGTACTGAAACTAGTGTTGCTCCTAATGCAGGATGTGTATTTGGAGGAGGAAATGCAGCAGACTCCGGTAGTTCGTCTAATACATCTAAAGCAGTAGTTAATATTGTTGGAGCAATTATTCATGGAAATGTCTATGGAGGAGCAAAGATGGCAAAAGTTACTGGCACAACAGACACAAATATAGGAACTGATGCTGTTAGTGAGAAAAAATTAAAAGAGACAGATATTATTATTAGTGGTACAGTATTTGGTGGAGGAGAGTCTAATGCTAATGCAAGTGAGACTTATGACTGGAGCTTTATTTCAGTAACTGATGGAATAACAGTTGATATTAATGGTAATAATTATATAAAAAATAATCATGAGTTTATTATTAATGGTAGTATTTTTGGTTCAGGTAATGCTTCATCTTCATCTGGTACTTCTATAATTAATGTTACAGATTTGGGTAGCAAACAAAAACCAAATAAGAGTATTTCTATTCAAAGAGCAGATGAATTAACGATTAAGTCATCATTTATTGAATTAGTTGGTACAACAGACCGTACTAATGAGTATAGTGATATTTTATATTCATTTAATATGATTGATAAATTAAATGTTTTAAATAATTCAACTCTTTTATTACAACACAATGCAAATATGTTAAAAGAGTTATATAGTGGAATAGAAGAGAATAATAAAATAAGTCCAGCTACTGTTACAATTGATGATGATACTAAGAAAGTTACAAAGAATGTTGATAATAGAATTTATATGTCTCCTAATCAAAATTTAAATATTTCTATTAATCAGGCAGCAACTGCTTATGGTAAAGTTACGGGTATGAGTTTTCTTGGAATGTATACATCATCTAATGGAGCTTATAGATTTGGTGTTTATGATGAAAAAATATCTTATGGTGATACTGGAAACGCTGGTCTTGCTATTATTGGTGGTAGTTATGTTTTAGGACTTCATAGTGTTAATCATGATATTACAAAGGATGGTTTCTATTCTAATACTTTGAGTGATGATTATTCAGTTGTAAATACAGCATACATTGATCCTACGCCAGTAGGAGATACGGGATATCGTTGGGTAATTGGATTGTCAGCAATTAATTACAATATAACTCTTAATGCTTCTAAATATTCAACTCTTGGTACTTATGAGTTACAAATGCTTGATTTTGCTGATGGTGATACATCATTTAATATTTTAGGATTCAATAGTGAAGAGTTAGTTAAAGATGTAAGTTTAGTTGATTCAGCAGAAGTTCCTCGTATTGGTAAAACTGAAGAGGATGCAAATAACATTTTAGGTTTATCTATTAAGAGTGAGACTCAAGAGTGGACAAGTTATGGAACTACTAAATTTATTAGTGAAGGTACTGGAAAATATACTGGTACAAGTGAGTATTTAACTGATAGTAGAAAGATTGCTCCATCTCTTATGTTTTATTTGTATCATGCTAAGAATATTTCTCGTAATGGTCCAATGGGAAAAGTTGTTATTATGTTACAGGCTGCAACTCCAATTAATGAGATTGATTACAAGATTCAACTTATCACTATTTCTGTTGATATAATGTCAAAGAAATATAATGATGCCGATAGTTATGATGCGTCCATTACATATGATAAAAGATATGAGATGCCATCAACTACACTTGTAAATATTACTAATAAGAGTCAGTTTACTGCATATTATTCATTAATTGCTAATGCTAGTAAGTTTGAAAATGCTTATGGTATTAATAATGATTATTATCATGTATTAACAACAAATAATCCACTTCCTGTAGGTACTATGATTACAATGCTTGATTTTGGTCAAAATTCTAGTAGACCTGAATATTACTTGTATGAGATAACGCAAGATATTTATGATAATTCATTAAGGCAACTCGAGAGTGATGGAGAAATATCATATAGTCTTAGTGATTTTATAAAAATGGGTTCTGTTAATAAAAATAATAGATATAATGATGCAGAGGCTAATAAGAAATATTATTCAGATGGACTTGTCGATGAAGAATTTATATTTATTTTCGATTTAAAAAATTCTAATCAGACAGGTACTCATCTTGATAATTCTATGCTATTTGAACTTAGAAATAGTGAAGGCAGAAGTGTGTATAGTGTTTTAGGTATTAGACAAGGTATTATGAATTACAATACATACGATCAAAGTAATGCTATTCTTGAACAAAATATTTTAAATAATGAAGAGTATTTATACTACAACATTACAGATGAGGTTAATTATTCTACACATATTAATTATGATCAAACTGAAAATAGACAGTCTATAATTGATACTAATTATGAATCTAATAACATGGGTCTTAATGTTTCGTTCTATTCAAATGATGGAGAAATTGTAAGTTCTAGTTTGCTTTCAAGTTCATCTATTAGAATTGATGGAGTTGATTACTTTGCTGATAGTGATGGAGTATTTAGAATAAGACTTGCTGGAAAAGTATCTAATTTAAATAAAAAATTAAATATTAGTGTTGGTAAAGATTTACC
Organism: uncultured Mollicutes bacterium; assembly: GCA_900543055.1. GTDB lineage: Bacteria > Bacillota_I > Bacilli_A > RF39 > UBA660 > UBA3789. The sequence goes on along the minus strand of UQQI01000009.1, from coordinate 9,450 downwards.
TAGTGGTGTTTATACTATGCGTTATACTTTATTTGCTAGTGAAGATGGTCTTCATAATTCTGATATTAAAAATTCTGTATCAAAAGATTTTATTGTTCATGTTGTAAGTTCTAATGATACAATCATAGTTAATACAGATGATAAATATAAAGTGATTGATGGAGATACGCATCTTAATTTAGCAGGAATTAATAGAAATGTTTATGATGTTAAGTATACTTCATCACTTAACAATCCTAATATAAGATTAGAGATATTAAAAAGAGATATATCTAGTAGTGATTCTTCTAAGTTTGAGTCTATTCCATTTAATAATTTGTTTAAAAATAATATGACAGTTTATAGTGGTAATGAAGTATTATTAAATATGGGACTTTCTAATAGTTATAAATTCTATTTTGACTTAAATGATGAATTTACTAGTGGAACGTATAAATTAGTATTTAAGTTGTATGATAATAATCAATTAATTGATAGTGATGTTCAATATGTAATTGTTAAGAAAAAAACATAATTGATTGTATAACTTTAATATGTGTGTTATTATTAGAATAAGGTGGTATTATATGAGAAAAGTATTAAATTGGGTTTGGTCATTTGTTGAAGTTATTATAATTATTTATGTTGTTTTAGTAACAATGTTTGTTCTTTGTAAGAATAAGTATGGATATACTCAGTTTGGTGATTATTCATTTGCTAATATTGATTTAATTGCTGAGAAAAATGTTAAAGATACAAAAAAAGGTGATTTGTTAGTAGTTAAGAATTCTAATGATATTCATAAAGGAGATTTAATTTACTATTATGCAGTACTTAATGATAATTATATTGTTAGAAGTGCAGTAGTAGCTGATGTAAAAGAAGATGACTATAGTGCATTGTATACTGTTAGTTTATCCAATACAACTATTAATGTAGCAAGTTCTAGAGTTCTTGGAAAATATTCTACAGTTTATAATAATTTAGGTTCTATTTTAAGTGTACTTGAAAGTAGAGTTGGTTTCTTACTATTAGTTCTTTTACCAATTATGGTTGTATTTATCTATCAAGTTTATGAGTTTATTATTATGCTTAAATATGATGAAACTTTAGTAAATGAAGTTAATAATTCAAAGAAACGTAAAAAACAAATAAAATTACGTTCTCCAAAGACTGCCAAAGTTAGTAATAAAAATACAACTGACGAAACAAACAATGAAGATGTAGAAATTTTATAGTAAAAGGTTATAGATTATTTTCTATAATCTTTTTTTATGATATAATTTTGATAGTAGGAGGCTTTATGAAGAGTAGTAAGTTAAAAATAATTATATTTAGTTTTATTGTTATTATTTGCTTTGCTTTTTTATACTATAATTCTATTAGTAGTTATTCATCTTATGAATCTTCAATTGATGGAAGTGTTGCTAGTAAAGTTTCTGGTATTAAATTAAATATTAATGGACAAGATATTATATTGAATAGTGAAAATGGGGTTATACTTGATAATATTATACTTAATAGTTCTTCTCATACACGTCCTGGTACTATTTCTCCTGGTGCTAATGGTAATATTTCTTTTACGTTAGATCCTAGTGAAAGTGGAGTTGCTATATTATATGATTTTACAATTATTGATAAACAAAAAGATGATAATAAATTATTAACTTGTACAGGATTTAAATCGAGTAATGGAAATTTAATTAGAACTGGAGAAAATACTTATACAGGTTTAATTACTTTGGATGACATAAATAATAAAAAAGTAATTGATTTATCATTTGGATTTATTTTTGATGATGAAGAAGTAGAGGGTATAACTTCAGACGATGCTTCTTTAGAAAACTTTATTTCTATTAGTTTTCATGCTGTACAATATAATGGTGAAAAAATAGTTCCATATAGTGAGTAGGTGTTTAGATGATTGCTTTTATAGATAAATTTAGACATAGTAAGTATTATGAAGAGAAAAGAAGATTTCTTCTTTTTGTATTTTTACTTTTTTCATTACTTTTTTTAGCAGGTTATCTTTTTCAAGTAGCTTACGCAAGATATGAAGTTAATACTAAATTAAATGCTAATATAAAGAGGGCATTATATATACTTGGAACTGATAATTTATCTTTTAATTTAGAACCCGATGGAATAGTACCAAGTGATAATCCATATGTATATAAGTTTAGTGTTTCTAATTTTAATGAAAAAAATGATACAGATGTAGATATTTATTATAGTGTTAGTGTTAAAACAACTACAAATTTACCAATAAATATTAAACTTTATCGTAATGAAAATTATGATGATAATAACTCAACTAATATATTTGGAGGAAGTAGTTTGGTACAAGATGTAGATGGTGCTTGGTATAATCTTTATAAAAATAATGAGAAGTATGAAATGTACTATAAAGATAAAACAACAGATGTATATACATTAGTTATTAATTTTCCAAAAGAGTATGCAAAAGATACAACTTATGAAAATTATATTGAAAGTATTGAGGTAGATATTAATTCTAAACAAATGTAGGATGGTGAGTTATGCAGTATATTAGAGAACATAAAAAATTAAGTATTATTGTTATGGCTTGTCTTATAGTATTTCTTTTTTGTGGTATTACATTTGGTAAATATATTTATAATATTATTAATAACTTTATTCTTGAAACTAAGTCATTTTATTTTACTAGTAGTATTTTAACAGTAAATAGAAAAGGTTATTCTATTAATAATTGGGATGGTGTTAATCCTTATACATTAACTATTGACTTATCTAATAGAAAGAATGATGAAAGACGCACTAAGGCAGATATTTCTTATAATATAGAAGTTAAATGTTCAAGTAATGTTACATGTAGTCTAAGTAAAAATAGTGGAGTAATTTATGAAGATGGTCAAAATGATTCATATCAAATAACTGTTACTCCAACAAGAAACTTTTTTGAAGGAGATGTTGCTACTGTAGAGACAAGTGTTATATCAAATTCTCCTTATACAAAGAAATTATCAGCATTTTACAATATAGGAGTTGCTAAGAGTAATTTTTCTTATAGTATAGAAGATAGTGTAAATTCAAAATATATGACATTAAATCTTACTAATTCAGTTACTTATTATGAAGTAAGTGAGGCTTTTGGAAGTTATAAAGTAGGTGATCAAATAAGTATTGATGATTATTCTAAGTTAAGTGATACTGATAAAGATAAGTGTTTTTCAGCAATTGTTTCTATTTCTTTTAATCCTCATAATGTTTTTTGTGATTTAACTAATAATTTATATTTAAATAGAATAGATGGAAAATATGGTACTACTAAAGTAGATGGTTATGAATTTGTAGATAGTTTTTCATTTAAAGTTAATGCAAGTTCTAATAATTCAATTATTTTTTATAAAAATGATGTAAAGAAAGATTATACATACCCAATTGGAACTAAGAGTCCTATAATAAAAGTTTCAGTTACTACTGCAAAATAGAAAAGTTATGTGTTATAATTTAATAGACTAGAAGAAGGTGATTAGATGAATAATTTAATAGATATTTTTATAAGTTATAAGACTAATTGCCTTATAAAATACGGATTGCTTATTTATAATAAAGATAATAAGTTTATAAAAGATGTATTTGCAACTTATTTTAAAACATATATTGATAATTATTATTATGATATATTTCATACAGTAGATGTTTTAGAGTTTAATGAAGAGGTATTAAAAAAAGAGTTTACAGGTTGTATGGAAGAATTATTAGATGAATATAGAAATTATGAACTACAAGTTAGTAATGAAGAATATTCTAATAATGTTAAAATTATAAAAGAGTTAAAAGATATTTCTTATGAAATAACTAAAATGGATTTATTAAATTATAAAGATAGAGATGATGTAGTAGATGTTGTTTCTAAATTTATAAAAGAAAATAGTTTACTTAATAATTTAATTGGAGAAAGATTAATAAAATTAATTAGTTTAGTTAAAGAGTATTATACAAATACTTCTAAAATATTTAATTATCAAGATGAGTTCTTTTATATAGAAAATAGAAAGTTTAAGAATAGTAATTATTCTTATTTAGTACTTAATTATAATATAAAACTACTTAATAACTATAGAAAAGGGTTAGTTAGAAGAGTGTACTCTCATGAGGATTATGATTTTTCTAAGTTTAATTTAATTATGAAAAAGATTTCTATTGATATTATTAAAAATATAAAAAATAGAGATAAATTATATTTTGTAGAACTTAGTGATGATTTTATATATAGAGGAAAAATTAAAAATAAAGTATATGAGTTAATGGATAATCCTTTAATTAGAAAGCATGTTGTATTTCTTGTTAATTATAATTTATATTTAAATCAGAAAGAGGCATTTTCTTTTGATTATTTATTTGGTTGTATACAAGATTTTACTTATATTCAAGATATTTATAAAAAGACTGATAATATTTATAATGAGGGAATGTTTAATTACTTAGTGGTTAGTGGTTGCAAAGAAAAAGATAAAAAGTTTTTTATGGAATATGAGAATGAAGGTATTAGTGTTTTGATGTTTGAGGAGGAGTAGGATGGATACATTTGTTAGATTTTTATTTGAATTTATGTCTGTTTTCTTTTCTGGCGTTGGAATGATATTTAAAGGACTATTTGGTGGTATTATTCAAATGTTTAATATTTCTGAATATCTTTATACTATTGAATTTTATAGAAAATATTTTAATATGAGTGAATGGGTACTTGTTGTAATTGCAGTTATTGTAATGCTTATTGTCCTTTTACTTATTATTTTACTTATATGGTTTGTAATACGAAAATATGTTAAGTTTAGAAAGACTTTAGTAGAACAAGAAAGTATGTTAGAAGAGATTGGATCATTAAATAAACAAGTCGCTGATTTAGTACAAGAAAAGGAAAAGATTCTTGCTATGAAGGTGTCTCAGCTTGGACTTAAGCCTACAGAAGAGGCTGTTATTACAAATGAAGAAGAAAATAGTGAAAATCAAGGTAGTGAGGAGACAGAAAATCTTGATAACATAAGATTCTCTAAGTTACATGCTATTGATGTAGAATATATGAATTATAAGATTCAAAATTATAATAATACATTCACATTAGAAGAATTAGTTGAATTGTTTAGAAACTTTGCTGCTTCTAAATTAAAACTTTATTATACTTCTAATATGATTAGATTATTTATATCTGGTCTTAGTGCTACTAAGCTAGTTATTTTACAAGGTATTTCTGGTACTGGTAAAACTTCTCTTGCTTATGCTTGGGGTAAATTTATAAGAAATGATGCAATTATCGCATCAGTTCAACCATCTTGGAGAGATAGAACTGAACTTTTTGGTTATTTCAATGAGTTTACTAAGAAGTTTAATGAGACTGAAGTACTTAAATGGATGTATCTTGCTGGATATACAGATGATGTTTATGTAACAGTACTAGATGAAATGAATATTGCTCGTGTTGAGTACTATTTTGCAGAAATGTTATCTATTCTAGAAATGCCAAGTCGTGATGAATGGGTAATTGAACTTGTTCCTAGTTCATGGGATACTGATCCTAAGAAATTAGAAGCTGGTAAGTTACATATTCCAGGTAATATGTGGTATATCGGAACAATCAATAATGATGACTCTACATTTGCAGTTACTGATAAAGTATATGACCGTGCTATGCCAATAGATATTAATGATAAAGGTCAAGTGTTTGACCCAATTGATACAGATTCAATGAATATTAATAGTTCATACTTAGAAGGATTATTTGCTAAAGCAAAACAAGAACATCCACTAACGGATGGTATGAGCGAGAAAATAAATTCAATGGATGATTATGTTATCAAGCATTTCCGTATAGCTTTTGGTAATCGTATTGTTAAGCAGATGAAAGATTTTGTTGCAACTTATGTTGCTTGCGGTGGTACAGAAGTAGATGGAGTTGATTATTATATAGCACGTAAGATTTTGCGTAAATTTGAACAATTAAATCTTGCTTATATTAGAGATGAAATTGATCCGTTTATTGAATTCTTAGATAAAGAGTTTGGCAAAGAAAACTTTAATGAATGTAAAGATTACTTAAGAAGACTTCAAAAAATGGTTTAATAAATAGTGGAGGTGAATATTATGGATAATGGTGATATATTAGAAAATAATGAAGAGTTTTTAAATAATATTAATTCTACATTAAATGTAAAACGTGATTATGATATGAAAGAACTTGATTATGAGTGGATAGATATTATCGAAGATGTTTTGCCTTATCTTGACAATATTCTTAGAAATCCCAAACGTTTTATCATTAATGAAGAAGAAATAGTAAAAGTAGAACTTGCTCGTAAAGTAACAGTTGAATCTGTTATTCATCTTACACAGCATACTAATTTTATTCAAAAAATTGATAAAAATGGTGATGTAAAACCATCTAAAATTTTGAATATAAATCGTGAAGAAAGTTTAGATACTTATGAAAATAGATTTATATTTACTCTTTTAAATAATTTAAGAAATTTTTACGAAGAAAGAGTCTCTGCAACTGGAGGTACATCATATTGTCTTGATAAAAATAATATGATATATATCGCTAATTCTAAAGTTAATAGTGAAGAAATAAATGTAAAGTTTGAAATAAATGATACATCAAAGGTCATAAAAGGTACTGGTGGAGCAAAGAATGGTTTTTCTTTTGAAGATAGACTGAAAAAAATAAAAATTCAGATGGATGGTTTCTTTGGAAGTGAATTATATACAACACTTGCTAAGTTACACGTACCTCCTGTTAGAAGCCCTATCAGGCATACCAATGTAATTTTAAAGAATCCAAACTTTAAAAAAGCTGAAGAGTTATGGAATTACATCCAAGCGTTTGTAAGTAAGGATAAAAGAGAGAAGAATAAAAAAGATTACTTTGATAAAGGTAATTTAAAAAATCAATATGATCAAGCTTTTCTTATGACATTTATCGCCAATAAAAACTTGATTGAGAATAGTACATCTAATAATGAATCTAATATTATTAACCAAATGATGAAAAGACTTATTAATAATTTGCTTGATAGTATGGAAGATGTAGATGAAGATAAAATTAAAGAGATGTTTATTAAGCAGTGTGATATGATTAAAAAAGATAATATTAGAAAATCTAATAATATTAAAGGAATCTTAGTTGAAAGATTTAAGCGTGAGAATAGTTCAATTGACAGTGTTTTTAATAACTTAAAGGGAGAATAAAATGGGTAGTATATTTAATAATAAGATTTTTAAAATTGTGTATGGAACACTAAAAACGATATTTTTCACAATATTAATATTATATGTTGTATTTATTTGTGTACAAAGATTGTCTGGAAATAATAGTGTCTTTGGATTTAGATTATTTACAGTAGCAACAGGTTCCATGAAAGGTGTTTATAATGTAAATGATGTTATTGCAGTTAAAGATTTTGATAATAAGAAATTAAAAGTTGGAGATGATATTGCTTTTATTGGTAATCGAGGAGGACTTGAAAATAAACTTGTAACACATAGAATTATCAAGATTGAAGAAGAAAGTAATGGTAGAATTTTCACTACTAAGGGTGTTAAGAACAGTGTAGAAGACCCATCAATTACTGAAAGTCAAATTCTTGGAAAAGTAGTTGGTGTTGTACCAGTAGTAACTCAAATAAATCATGTGGTTAAAAGTCAACTTGGATTTTTCTGTTTAATATTTTGTCCATTAGTATTAGTAATTGTCTTAGAAATATTACAAACAATTACTGATATTAAGCTAGAAAATAATGAACTACAAGAAATTAATAAAAAAGAAATAAATTATAAAGTTAATCATATTGATAGTAATAATGTTGATAATAACGATGAAGATAAACCAGTTATTGTTTCTAATATACTTGAAAATAATAGTGTATCAGATGATTTAAGTATACCTGTTATCTCTAGTGATAATGTTTCAGAAAGTGAAGAAATAGATAATTCTTTAAAAGAGGTAAATATTATTACTAATAATCATGATGACGAAATAATTTAAGAATTCTCGGAGGTGCTCTTATGAATGCGATATTAATTAATATTTATAATGGGCTTCAAAAAGATAGAAGAAAATTGTTAATTCAAAGTTTGATTTTTATATTTTTCTTAATTGGTGTTAATATTTTTGCTTGGTTTACTTATGTTTCACGAGCAGAAACTTCAATTGATGCAAATGTAGCTTCTTGGGATGTTGAATTTAATGCTGATGGAGTTTCTACTAGTAAAGTAAATATAAATATAAGTGATATGAAACCAGGAATGCTTGATTTTAAACATGAGGTATTAATTCATAATCTTGGAGAAGTTCCAGCTAATTTTAGTTACGAATTAAACAGTTTAGTGGTATTTGGTAAATATGTTGATATTGGTGATGGAACATCAACTCTTAGTAAGTTTGAGAGTCGTTATCCATTTATTATTAAAACTAGTTCAACAAAAGAATTATTAAGTGCTGGTGATTATTTAGCATTTACTGTAACAGCAAATTGGGCATATGAAGAAGATAAATATTTTCAATTAGATAATTTATATACCTTTGACCCATCAGTTAATTATTATAGATTAGTTAATGGTGCGTATGTTTTAGATATGACTATTAATGCTTCTAATTTTGAGGCAAATAGAGAAAATCTTTATTTGGAAAAAGATGATGTGGATAACTATTTTGGAGAAAAATGTGGAGAGTATGAAAAGAGTAGTGGTATGCCTTGTATTCAAATGGGAATAAAATTAAAAGTAGAACAAATAAAAGAAAGTAATTAATCAGTTACTTTCTTTCTTTTGAGTAAATTTAATTGTTAAAACATATTTTACATCATCATGATTTGTTGCATAAGTTGTATCTTCTATATTGTTCATTACATTAGTATCATCGTCAATCCATTCTACGTAAAATCTAATTTTAGTATTTTTAGTATTTTTTGGAAGTGAATTTGAAATACCTGTTGTATTAAAGTTTTGCTTAGTACCAGAATCATTTAATTCATAATCTGTTATTTTGAAATCTGTTAGATTAGTACTATTATTAAGTACTGCATTTACTTCATAATTAAAATCTACATCAACTTTTGAAGAATCAATATTTATATCGAAATATCCTTTTATTCCTGGAGCAAGTGTATTTTCTTTTACATATTCATTTTCATAGAATGTAGGTGTAATACTATTTGTTAATGTTTTTTTATTATTGATTGTTTCATTATTTATTTTAATATTCCAACTTGCTATAGTAGAGTTTACATTAGAGTTAACTTGTTTTTTATATTTAGCATACGTTGATTGGAACAAGTATATAAAAGATATAGTTACTACTAATATAAAAATAATTATAAACCTAAGGTCCTTTTTTAATTCTTTTTTCATTAATTTTCTAGCTACTAGAAATCCTATTACTAATCCTACTACTAAACCTATTACTATATATAATATATCCCAAAGCATATT
>UQQI01000008.1 GCA_900543055.1 uncultured Mollicutes bacterium | reverse complement strand
TCAGCTCTCACCCGCATAGCGGGTGGTTTTATTATGTTCCTATCCCGGAACATAATAAAAAGTTCTAGACTTCTAGAACTTATTTTCTTACTACTACACTAATAGATTCAGTAGTTGATTCATATAATTTTTGAGCAGCGTCATGCATCATGTTTACACATCCATGACTTCCATTACCTTGGAATCTTGTTTTTGTATATTCACTATTACTTCTCCAAGAAGCATCGTGAAAACCTATTCCTTTACCTAATATAAAAGGCATCCAATAATCAACATGAGCATTATATTTTGTACCATTATCATTTGTTCCTTTTAAATATCTATCTTGCTCTAAATTATTAGGATTTAAAGTATAGTTTCCTATTGGAGTATCATGATTACCTTGATTTCCAGTTACAACTCTTGTTGACCATAATAATTGTCCATCTGTAAAATAATATAATCTTTGATCACTAATATCTAGTAAAATACAATTTTTTGATAATAAATCTTTTCTAATATAACCAGTTGTTTTTCCAGCTTTTATTTTGTACCATTCATTACCATCTACTAATATTTTTACAATTCTTCCACTCTTTACTGTTCCTAATGATTTAGAATTTAATGATGGAAGTTGTCTTACATTAGCAACATCTACACTAATAATTCCCTTTTTTATACTTGATTCCGGATACTCTTTAATTGCTCCTTCTAAAGTACCTGTTAACATACCACAAGTTTCTGGACCAGTAATTCCATCTACTTGAATATTTGCTTGCTGTTGATATTTAACTACACAACTTTTTGTTGCACTTCCATAAGAACCATCAACTACCAAATTACAACCAACTTTTTCATTTAAAAGTGTTTGAAGTGCCTTAACATTCTCACCTGTACTACCATATCTCATAGTAGTTCCACATACTAATCCTTCAGCATTTGTATTAATAATTCCTAAAAAAAGAACTACAAATGAAAGAATAAAAATACGCACAAACTTTTTCATAATACTATCTCCTTTTTTTTCAAAGATATTCTAGTTCGCAATTATCATTTTGTCAATAACTATTTTATACTTTTATAATTTAAATATATATTGAAACATGATATACTATTGTAAGATAGTAGGAATGTAGAGGTTGTAGATATGAAATTATACTTAGTAGATGGAAAAAAAATAAATATGTATTCTTTACCTAAAAAAATAGAAGACTCATTTTTAATAAATTATAATACAGATAACAATTTAGAAGAAACAATTAATATAGTTGCAGAGAATGGACAATGGATAATTGAAAGTAATCCAGAAACTGCTTTCTTTTCTAACGGAAAAGCTATCATAAAAGATGTTTTAGAAAATAATTCTAGTTTTCAAGTAAAATTTAGTGATATTAATACAATTTTAATGTTATATGCATTTGAAACACCAATTACTTATAAAGACTATGAATTATCAACTTTAACTAATATGACAATTGGTAGAAGTCAAAATTCAACTATTTTTTATGATAATCCATACGTTAGTCCTGCAAATGTAGAAATAATAAAACAAAATGGATATTGGACTATTGAAAATAAATATTTGCAACAGCCTGTTTATATTAATGGATATTGTATTAGTAAAGCATTTTTAAAAATGGGAGACTCAATATTTTTTAATGGACTTAAAATTATTTGGATGGATACTTTTATTAAAATAAATATACCAAAAGATAAAATTATTATTAACTTATCTGAGTATAAAAAAGTATCAACATCCGGTAATAAATGTGGTGAAGTTAGTGATACTGAAAAAGCATCTATTTTATATAATGATAATCAAATATTTTTCCATACACCTAGACTTAAAGAAACAGTAAAAGAAAATGAAATTGAAATACAACTTCCTCCACAAAAAGAAGAAGAAAGCAAAATGCCTTTTATACTACAAATGGGTAGTTCTATTGTTATGGGAGCATCTTCTAGTATTACTGGAGTCATTGCTGTTTTTAATATTGCTCAAGGTAAAGCAACCGTTCTTTCTTCAATTACAGAATTAAGTCTATGTGCAAGTATGCTTTTAGGCTGTATTTTATTTCCAATTTTAATTGATAAATACCAAAAGAAAGAAAAAAGAAAAAAAGAATTAAAAAGAGAAAAGAAATATCAAGAATATTTAAATAATAAAGTAAATGACATAAATAAATTAATGGAAAAAGAAAAAGAAATACGTTTTAAAAATAATCTAAGTATAAAAGAATTACAAGATGTTTTAGTAAAACGTTCTAATAAAATATGGGACCGTGAAATTACAGATCCTGACTTTTTAACATTAAGATTAGGTGTTGGTAATATTAAACCAAGGATTTATATAAAAGCACCTAAAGAAGAATTTTCTTTAGAAGATGATGATTTAAGAACAAAGGCTTTTGAAGTTATAAATAAAAAACTAGTACTTGAAAATGTTCCAATAACTGTTTCTTTAATTGAAGATAAAATTCTTCCTATAATTATTAAACAAAATTATCCCTATAAACAACAATATATAGATGCTTTAATATTACAATTAATAACATATTATAGTGGAGTTGATTTAAAAATTGCAGTTATTACTACAGAAGATAATAAAAAGAACTGGGAATATTTAAAATATTTACCTCATTGTAGTAGTAATGACCAAGAAAATCACTTCTTTGCTTGTAATGAAGATGAAATTAAACAACTTGTTACTGATTTAGAAAAGATTAGACTTGAAAGAGTTAATTTTAAAAATAGTAATAATCAAGAATCTAAGAAAAATGAAAAAGAAGAAATATCTAAATTAAAAGAAAGATATAAAGAGTTTGACGAATACTATTTAATCATTACTGATAATTTTATTTCTGCTAAAAAATATGATTTTATACATAATATAATTGAAAGTGATGCAAATTACGGATTCTCTGTTTTAATGATTGAAGAAACTATGAAAAACGTTCCAAGTAAATGTAATCACTTTGTAGATATTAATGAAACTGTATGTGGTGTTTTCAGTAAAGATTTGGAAGATGAGAACCAAAATACTTTTATTCCTGAAATTCAACCAGATAATAATAATGCTGACTATGCTCATATTCTTGCTAATATACCAATAATTGGTTCTAATGTTTCTAACAGTCTCCCTTCTAGTTTGAACTTCTTAGAAATGTATAAAGTTGGTAAAATCGAACAATTAAATATAGTTAATAGATGGGTAAATAATGACCCCACTCAATCTCTACATACTCCTTTAGGTGTTAGAACAGATGGAAAATTATTTGAGATTGATTTACATGAAAAAGCACATGGTCCACATGGATTAATTGCAGGAGCAACAGGTTCTGGTAAGTCTGAATTTATTATTACGTTTATACTTTCAATGGCTATTAATTATCACCCATACGAAGTATCATTTGTTCTTATCGACTACAAAGGTGGAGGTCTTGCTGGAGCATTTGAAAATAAAGAAACTGGTATAAGATTACCTCATCTTGCTGGTACTATTACAAATCTTGATGAGTCTGAAATGAATAGAACTTTAGTATCAATAAAAAGTGAATTAAAAAGACGTCAAAGAATGTTTAATGAAGCAAGAGATGCTTTAAATGAAAGTACAGTAGACATTTATAAATATCAAAAATTCTTTAGAGAAGGAAAAGTTAAAGAACCTATTTCTCACCTATTTATAATTTCAGATGAATTTGCCGAATTAAAATCTCAACAACCTGATTTTATGGAAGAATTAGTATCAACTGCTCGTATTGGTCGTTCTTTAGGAGTACACTTAATTCTTGCCACTCAAAAACCAAGTGGTGTTGTAGATGATCAAATTTGGTCAAATGCAAGATTTAAAATATGTTTAAAAGTACAAACTGCTGAAGACAGTATAGAATTATTAAAAAGAGATGACGCAGCATCTATAAAAGAAACAGGTAGATTTTATTTACAAGTCGGATTTAATGAATTATTTGAAATCGGCCAATCTGCTTGGTCAGGTGCTAAGTATATTCCAACTGATAGAATATTAAAATCATATGAAGATGATATAAGTATTATTGATGATAATGGAAATATTATTAAAAAAATAAACAACTCAGTTAAAAAAGAAAATCAAGTAGATATGGGAGAACAACTAACTAATATTGTTAAGACTTTATATGATATTTCTATTAGAGATAATATAAAATCTCAATCTTTATGGTTACCAAGCCTAAATCCTGTAATGTATATTAATAATTTGATAAAAAAATATAATTATAATCAAGAAAAATATATTATTGAACCAATCATCGGAGAATACGATGTTCCAGAAAATCAATTTCAAGATAAACTTACCATTAATTTAAATAATTGTGGTAATGTAGTTATTTATGGTAATGCTGGTTCTGGTAAAGAAAATTTACTTGAAACATTAATATATTCTACTTGTATTTATCACTCTACTGATGAAGTTAATTTCTATATATTAGATTTCGGAGCTGAAGTATTAAGTGTTTTTAATAAAATGCCTCAAGTTGGTGATGTTGCAACTGCTCTTGAAAAAGATAAGTTAATTAGTCACTTTGCTAATATTGAGCGTGAAATTAATAAAAGAAAAGAATTATTTAAAGAGTTTGGTGGAAGTTATGAAAGTTATCTTAGTCAAAGCGAAACTAAATTACCTTTAATTGTTATTATTCTTAATAATTATGATAGTTTCGTAGAAAATTATAGCGACCTTGATGATGTTTTAACTCATCAATTAAGAGATTGTGCAAAATATGGAATTGTATTTATAACTACCTCTGTTGCAACTAATTCTATGAGAGCCTCAGTCCAAGCGCTTTACAATACAAAAATGATGATGCAAGTAAACGATGCCTTTGATTATTCTTATATATTAGATGCCCAAAATCATTTAACTCCTGCTAAATATTTTGGTAGAGGTTTAATTAAATTAGACAATGGTACTTATGAATTTCAAACTGCATATATTTTTGAAAAAGATAAAATCAATGAAGTTGTTAAACAAACTGCAGATAAACTTATAGAAATTGACATGAAAAAAGCAAGTAAGATTCCAAATATACCAAAAAATGTCGTTTATGAAACAATGTTAAAGCATATTAGTGAATTAGATAAAGTACCTGTTGGATTTAATGTTAAAAATGGTAGTATTTCTTATATGAATATATTAAGTAGACGTATAAGTATAATTACAGGAAAACAAGTTAATGCCGAACCTACTTTCCTATTAGAACTTGTAAAAATAATTAATTCTATTCCAAGTGCTAAACTTAGAATCATTGATTTAGCAGATAATATGAGTAGTGCTGAGTGTAGTGAAATTTATACGGATGGATTTACAGATTCTATTAATGGTATTTTAACAGCGGAGGAAGAAACAAAACAAAAAGTTATATATATAATTACTGGTATTGGTTATATTTATGATCGAGTTCTTGATGAAGGAATAGAAAAATTATTTGAAATATTTAACGATAATAGTAAACTTTTAAATACACACTTTATATTAAGCGATAATATGTCTTCTTTTAGAAAGTTAGAACAAGAAGAATGGTATAAAAATATGGATAAATCATCTGGTATTTGGCTAGGTCAAAATATAGATGGACAATCAATAATCAATATTTCTAATTTAAAAAATTATGATGCTAATGAACAAGTTAATGGATTAGGATATAACATTATTAATGGAAATTATGAAGTAATTAGAAGTATTGGTACAGTTGATGAGGAAGAAGGTGACACATATTAAAAATAAAGTTTTTGTTAAATTACTAGTTCCTGAAATAGACAAAAGTTATGATATATATTTGCCTATAAATAAAAAGATTGGTAATATTATTAATTTATTAAATCAAGCCATTTCTGAATTAACTTTAGGAGAAATTGAATTATCTAATGAAAATAGTTTATTTAATGCTGTTACTAAGGAAAAATATTCTCCTGATGTATTACTCCTTAATACTAATATCAGAAATGGTACTACTTTAATTTTACTTGATTAAAAATAAATAGTAAAAGACATTTAGAAAAATATCTAAATGTCTTTTTATTAATAAATTAAATGGTTTAAATTAGCTTTTTTTCATCATATTGTTTACATTAGTAGCAATTTGAGTTCCTGCTTTATCATCATTATTTTGATATATAGAAGTTTGTTCTTTCATTCTATCCTCATATGCTTTTACTAAATTAACAATATTTTCATCTAATCTATGCTCGATTTTATTCATACCATTTACAATTGCATTATAAGATTTTGAACCTTTTGCATAAACTTGTGCAACTGTTGTACTTATTGAAAAATTAGTAGCCTTAACTTTCTTTTCATATGCCTCCATTGCAGTTATAATTTTTGAAATTGCTGCTGTATTTAAACCTAAAAAATTATTTGTACTTGCCATTATTTCCACCTACTTTCTTATTTTATATTTTTTGATTGGAATGCTTTAAATTCTTTTAAGTCTAAATCAATTAAACTTTGAAATTCTGAGCTTCTAGAGTTAATGTAACTTTTTTCATTACTTACTGCTTTATCTAAATCTCTTAAAAAATCTGTAGCATCAGCACCTGTCCAATTTTGTTTTATTAATTTTACTAATGTTGTATACTCACTTCCACTAAGTGCATTCATTTTTTTTGAACATGCACTTTTAATTTGTGATTTTAATGTGTTTAATCCACTTTCACTACGACCATATGTTACTGTTGTAGCCATTTTTTACACCTCCATAGATTCTTTCTTTATATAGAATACTCCTATCCTATGATTTAATTATAGCATAATAATAAAAAAGATAGGCAATAAATCTATCTTTTTACATATATTTACATTAACTATTGTTGTGGCATAGTTGGAGTTCTTTGTGGAAGAGGCATTTGTTGTTGTGGGTTTACTGTACTCATTATTGTTGAATCATTTGCTTGTTGTGCAAAGTTTTGAACTGCTGCTTGTTGTTGATTTAATACCTGTTGCTGTTGCATCTGCTGTGGTTGTTGTACTACTTGTTGTTGAGGCATTTGTTGTTGCATCATTTGAGGCTGTTGAGCATAACTTGCTTGTTGCAACATTTGATTCATATTATTTTGTGGTTGTACATTTTGATTTTCAGGCTCTTTTTTCTTATACCAAACATTTTCCAAGTCAACGTTGTTGGAAAGAGGTCTTGGATTTGGTAAATCAATATACATTGATGTTGGTACTTTAAAAGCACTACCAAATGCTATACAATTTCCTGGTTTTAAGTTTTTTAATTGTAAGACAATTTCCGATGAAACATTTGGAACCATTTCTTTTATATACTTTAAGTCAACTGGATGAAGTGTTCTTAATACAACGAAATTTGCACATTGTGAGATACATGTATCAGAAAGCTCACTTGGACGTTGTGTGATCAGTGCTAAGAATACACCATATTTACGACCTTCCTTAGTGATACGTTCAAATATATTATATCCTAATAAATCAATATCACTATCATGTTGTACATAACGATGAGCCTCTTCTATTATTATATGGAATGCTCTACTACCACGAGGTTTTTCAGTACTTGCTTTTAAGAATAACATTCTTGATAAAATTTTTGTTATTACTTTAGCAAGACGGTCATCAATATAGTTGATATTAAAGTTAACTATTTGTACTCTACTATTAGTTTTACTATCCCATAATAATGAATCAATATATTGATCTCTTGTTACATATTTTGGATACGTAAAGTAATGTCTAGAGTCACCTGTTGCTAATGTATGTAATCTAACACTCATGACATTTGCAGTATCAAAAACCTTATCACTCTTTAAAATACCTTCAGAAATAAGAGCAAAATCCATAGCAAGTTCAAGGTCAGATAATGTATAATACTTATTCATTTCACTTGGGTCAATACTAATTTGGTCTTCTATAATATATCCTCTTACAAATTCTACTACAAGTTCCATTTCTTGCATTTTTCCTGTTTTATCAACATATAAACATTGTTTAAATGTACGAGTATATCCTGGTTGAACTATTTGACTTTCTAGATTTAGTGTTGGAGTATTAAACTTTGTTAAAACACCAATAACTTGATCTCTTATCTTTGTAGAATCATTTCCACTTAACAAAATATCTTGTAAGGCTCTTGCAATAATGTCATTTTTTCTCTTAATAACATTGTCACTAGTACCTGTTAGTATTGGAACTAACTTTAATGTTTTCTCAATTATAGGTAATTGAGTTGGACTATTAGCATCTAATAAAAGTGCTAAATCATCAACATCTAGTAACCAAATTGGAATTCTTAATATTTCACAATCTGGATCAATAATATTAGTTGTATAAGCTTTATAGTTTAATGCCGGATTAAAGTCATGTAATCCACCAAATGCATGTGTATATTCACCATATGCATCAAAGAAGAATAATGCTGAATTTACTGGAGGTGTAGGACTTGATGTATATAATTTTTGTAAAATTGACGCAACTGTACATGATTTACCAGCACCAGAGTTTCCAAGTATTGCAAAGTGACTACTAAAAAAGTCATTAATTGCAACATTTATCTTATATCCTTCATAAACATTACTTGTACCAAAATTTGTTTGACCAAATGAAGTTGTTTGACTACCAAATAATAATTCAAGTTCCCCAATCTCAATAAGTCTAATTTTTGATTTAAAAGATGGCTTTACACTTGCTCCAGGAGTAAATCTTCCATCATTTATTTCACCTACTACATTGGCTACCATTTTAGTTTGGTTAACGTTTGCAACTTCAGCAACAACTTTTCTATCAGTATCATCTTCAAATATTACATGAAGATTAACTAAGTTAGGTTGTTCATTAATATTAATACTTAATTTTATAATTACACTATTATCAATTATTTCTTCAATTGTTCCTAACAATTTAATCACCCTCTATCGTAATTCAGTATATCAAATATTTATAAAAAATAAAAGTAAACATAAGTTATTTTATGTCTACTTTTACTATAGAATTTAATTATTCTTTAATATAGTCCATGTATTTTTTGTCTATCAATTTCATTTAGATTTCTTAACTCCCATACTTCCCCACTTTTTTCTAAATCAAAAGTTATTTGATACTTAGTTTTTTCTTTTTGTTCTTTTAACTTTTCTATCTTATAATCAATATAAGTTTTTGCTTTGTCTAAGTCATCTTCCTTTATTTGTACCTCATTTTCTTTTAAAAATTCACTTTCATGTTCTAAGAAATATTTTTTTGAATTATTAATTGAAGTTGCATAATCTAATACTTCAATTTCAACTTCTACTGTAGCATTATTTCCTACTATTTCTTCATTCTTTATTTTATAAGACAAGTTTTGATATTGTTTTTCTATTAACGATTTATATTCCTTTTTTTGTTCTTCTGTCATATTCTTTTCATCTTCTAGTGACATTTCTAAATCTTTTAATACAGATTTATCCAAATTTTGGTATTTTGAAAGATATGCTTCTACAATAGATGTAGGAGTTAGTTTTTCACTTTGACATCCTGTAATAAATAGTATTCCAATTATAATAATTATTATTTTTTTCATAAGTCCTCCCCTATTAATATGAGAAGTTTTTTATAATTTATTCATCTTTTATATAAATTGCACCAGTAGCATTATCTCTTCCTTTAAAAGGAACTATATACGTAGATAGAGCTTTTTTCTCTAACTTTTTTGGTACAGATAAGTTTTGATCTACATTTACTGCTTCATTTATTATATTTGATAATAGTTCTTCTGATTTTGATTTTTTTATTAACTCTTTTATTTTCTTATCAGTAATCATATCAGTTACCCCATCAGATACAAGCAAAAGTATTTGATAGTCATTTTCTATTATTTCAGATGATACTCTACAAAAGTCTCTTGATATTCCTACACATGAATTTATTAAATTATTGTTTACAAAGTATCTTAAATCATCCTTTTCTACTTCTCCATATTTATAGTAATACCAAACATCAGAATCATCTGATGTTACTTGAAATAATTCATTTTCTTTATAGATATATCCTCTTGAGTCTCCACAATTTATAAATAAAGTATGATTTTTATTTATAATTGCTAGAGTTAATGTTGAACCTAAATGATTATCTCCATATTTTCTTACTAAAGCTGTATTAAGTCTTTTTACATAGCTTTTTACTAGTTTTTCTAATTCAACTGTATTATTTAGTGTTTTAATGCTTTTATTTTTAAACCATCTTTCTAAAGAATTTACTATATAATTTGAAGCAAGTTCGCCATCTTCTTTACCACCCATACCATCAGCTACTGCTAGCAATTTAATATTTTTATTTTTAGGATGCATTAGAGCTATTGCTTTATCTTCATTTGTTTCTCTGATTAATCCAATGTCTGTTTTTGTCTCAAGTATATCCATATCATATTCTCCATTCTAAAAGTATTATAACACTATATATACATGAAAAAAAGAAAGTGTTTTCTTATTTCACTTTCTTTACATTTTTTAATACACTTTTAGAAATCACAATTTCCTGGAGTTCTAGGATAAGGAATGACATCTCTTATATTTTCAATTCCTGTTAAATACATAATTAATCTTTCAAATCCCATACCAAATCCTGAGTGAACACATCCACCATATTCACGTAATTTAATATACCAATATAATTCTTCTTTATTCATTTTTAATTCATCCATACGATGAGTTAAAATATCTAATCTTTCTTCTCTTTGTGATCCACCCATTAACTCTCCACTACCTGGTACTAGAAGGTCAACTGCTGCTACTGTCTTATTATCATCATTTAATCTCATATAAAATGCTTTGATATCTTTTGGCCAATCATATACAAATACTGGAGCATTAAATTTTTCTTCTGTTAAATATTTTTCATGTTCACGAGCCAAATCTTCACCATATTCTGGTTTAAACTCAAATTCTTTACCAGACTCAATCAAATATTTAATTGCTTCTTCATGAGTTATTCTTACTGCATTTGTTTTTACTAAGTGTTTTAACTTCTCAATTAATCCTTTTTCTACAAATTTATCTAAGAATACTAACTCTTCATTACAATTCTTTAATACATATTTTACAACGTATTTTAACATATCTTCCATGATATTCATGTCTTCTTCTAAATCACAGAAAGCAATTTCTGGTTCAATCATCCAAAATTCATTAGCATGTGTCTTTGTGTTAGAATTTTCCGCTCTAAAAGTTGGTCCAAATGTATATGTTTTTTTGTATGCAAGTGCAAATGTTTCTGCTTGTAATTGACCAGATACAGTAAGTGATGATTGTCTTCCAAAAAAGTCTTTTGAATAATCTATTTTTCCATCTTCTGTACGAGGTAATTTATCAAAATCAAGAGTTGTTACTTTAAACATTTCTCCTGCTCCTTCTGCATCACTTGCTGTAATTAATGGAGCATGGAAATAAACATAGTCTCTATCTTGAAAATATTTGTGAATTGCAAATGAAGCTTTACTTCTTATTCTAAAAACAGCTTGGAAAAGATTTGTTCTTGGTCTTAAATAAGCTTGTTCTCTTAAAAATTCACGTGTATGTTTCTTTGGTTGAATTGGATAATCCTCTGGACAATCTCCAAGAAGTTCAATATTTATTGCATGAATTTCAAAGTCTTGTCCTGATTTAGGAGACTCTACAACTTTTCCTGTTATTTTTATAGCGCTACCTACATGATATTTTACTATTTCATCAAAATTTGAATCTTTATCGTATACTACTTGAATTGGTGTATAAAATGTTCCATCAGAAAATGAAATAAATCCAAATTCTTTTTGTTTACGATGATTTTTTATCCAACCTTCTATTGTTATTTCTTGTCCAATATATTTTTCTGTATTTTTAAATAATTCTTTATCTGTCATAAATATCCTTCCTCTTAACTTATATAATAATAGTTTGAATCCATTGTTGCTACTTGAACATCTTTGTCATTATAAATATCACATCTTACATAAGCTGTTGTTTTACCATTTTTTATAACCTCTGCTTTTGCAAGAAGATATTCTCCTACAGCTGGCTTTAGATATGTAATATTAGCACTAAGTGTTACAGCATTTCTTCCTGTTGATTTTGTTGCCATTCCCATTGCCATATCTCCTAAACCAAATATTAATCCTCCATGAGCAATTTTATATGGATTCATAGAGTTTTCTGTTAAATCTGCTCTTATTATAGCACTTTTTTCTTTTATTTCAACAAACTTGAAATTATTGTGCTTAGAAAAACCCTTCATGTTTTCTATTTCTTTAAATAACTTTTCATTTGATATTTTTTCTTTATCTGTTTCCATTAGTCCTCCTTGTTCATATCAAATAGGCCACTGTAATATTTCCAAGCAATTACTCTTGTTACAGCCTTATCTATTGTCTCTTCTTGTATTTTTCCTTCTTCAACTGAATTTAAAACTTCATTTTTCATTGTTAAAAAATCACTTGTTATAATCATATCATTACCTGCATTTACTGCTAGTGTTGCTGATGTATTGTTTGAAACATATTCTTTTACAGCATCCATTGCAAGATCATCTGTCATGATTATTCCTGTATAATTTAGTTTGTTTCTTAATTCATCATTTACTTTTTTACTTAATGATGCAGGATACTCACTATCAATGCTTTTTACAATATTATGAGATACTAAAATAGATGGAACATTTTCTTCAATTCCTGCAATAAATGGTTTATAATCATTATTTTCTATTTCTTCATAACTTCGCTCATCAATTGCAATACCTGTATGTGTATCTTTGTTATTACCATATCCTGGAAAATGTTTTAAACACGAATTTATTTTATTATTATTCGCATACTTTACCATGTTTTTTACAAAATTTGAAGTATCTTCAGTATTTCCTTGAAACGCTCTTGAATAAATAAAATCATTTGATGATGTTGATATATCAGATACAGGAGCAAGATTTAAATTTATACCTAAATCTTTTAAAAGAGTTGCTTTTTCTTTTTCTATTTGTTCAACTAAAGCATACCCTCCTTGATTATAGTAAGTTCTTGGTGATAAAAACTTCTCATCTCTATATTGCTTAAATCTACTAACTCTTGTAACATATCCCCCTTCTTCATCTACAGCCATTATAAGGGGAAATTTACTTTCTTTCTGATCTGTTTCTATTTCTTTTTTCATTTGTTCTTTTGTATTATTTTGAAAATCTTTAGCAAATAAAATATATCCTCCAGGATAAAAGTTACTTAAGTATTCTACATCATCTTTATTATATCTAACTAAAAATAATTGTCCTACTTTTTCTTTTAAAGACATATTTTTTACGGTTTTTACGGCTTTTTTATAATACTTTTTAAATATTTTATAATCATCTATATTTTTATATTCATCATTATTCATAATATTTATTTTATTTTCAATAATATTTTTATTATTTAATACTTCCTTGTAAGAAATAAATACAACACCTATAACTATAATTACTAATAATAGACTTTTTAAATACTTTTTATTATTTCTTTTTCTATGCATTAGTTCATTATCTTCTTAAATTCATTTGGTGTTGATGTTTCAAATAAAATATCTTTTCTTATTTCTGGATAATACATTTTTAATCTATTAGCATGTAAAAATAGTCTTGATTCATTATCTTTTATTGTACTATATTTCTTATCTCCTACTATTGGATGATGTAGTGTATTAAAAGCAACTCTTATTTGGTTTTTTCTTCCTGTTTCTAGAGTGATACTTACCATTGAATAATCATTATTTTCTTTAATTACTTTATAGTTAGTAATTGCTTCTTTTCCATCGTTATCACGTGAAACATATACTAGATTTGTTTTAGTTTCTTTTAGTTTTTGAACAATTCTATCACTTTCTTTATTTAATCTTCCATGTACTACCGCTACATATTCACGAAGTGATACATATTCATTCCAATTTTCTTGTAATTTATTTTTTGTTTTTTCATCTTTTGCTAATACAACTACTCCACTAGTATCTTTATCTAATCTATGTACAATAAATACTCTAGCATTTTTATCTTTACTAACTAAGTATTCCCTTACAATATGATAAAGTGTCTTTTCTTTCTCTTTTGCTGTTGCTATTGTTAAAAGACCACTTGGTTTATTTACAACAATAATATGGTCATCTTCAAATAAAATATCAAATGGAAGAGTCTTTTTATTTTTACTATCTGTATCAATCATAATAGTCATTCCAGGTAATATTCTATAGTTATATTTAGTTGTTTTAGTATTATTAACAAATATTGCTCCATGAGTTAAATATTGTTTAATACGTTTTTTAGGCATATCAATATTATTATATAAATAATCTAATAATTCTCCCTCTTTTTTTACTGTTATTTTCATAACTCCACTCCTTTCGCCTATAAAGATTATAATACAAATAAGATGTTAAAACAAATAAAAAAGATTTATAGGAATTAGTATAAAAGAGATATTTAACTTTTAATATACACTATTTAACTCTACTTATACTTTTTCATAATAATTTATAACAAGTAAAACATAAAATAATAACTAGAAAAAGCCAATGCATAACCACATTGACTATATAAATAATTATCACTTATTTGTATTAATTATAACCTTTGATAATTATCAAATTATGTATATTATTCACTTACTTTTTCAGATAACTCTTTATAGTAATTATAAGTTCTTTCTGCTTGATCTTTATTTTCATTTAATAAAACATCGCTATTTTTATTAATTTTCTTAAGTGTTCTATATCTATCTTCTCCTAAAATAAATTCATCAAACTTAGTAAAATCTGCTTTACTATCTAATTTAAATAATGAGTTTTCTGGATTATAATGGAATAATGGGAAATATCCACACTCAGTTGCTGCTTTTTCTTCAGCAATACTATTTTTCATTCCTTTAAGAATTCCTTGAGCAATACAAGGTGCATAAGCAATTATAATAGATGGTCCATTATAAGCTTCCGCTTCTTTCATTACTCTTATAGCTTGTGCTTGATTCGCACCTAAAGATATTGTTCCAACATATACATGTGGATAACTCATAGCGATACGAGCAAGATTCTTTTTAGCAGTTTCTTTTCCACTAGCAGCAAATTTTGCAACTGCTCCTGTTCTTGTAGATTTAGAAGCTTGTCCACCTGTATTTGAATAAACTTCTGTATCTAGAACTAAAATATTTACATTTTCACGATTAGCAAGGACATGATCAATTCCATTATATCCAATATCATATGCCCAACCATCTCCACCAATCATCCAAACTGAACGTGGAACAATAAAGTCTTTTAGCTTTAACAACTCTGGAATTCTTGTATTCTCAACTATTTCCATCAAAGCCTCTGAATTCTCAAGATTTTGCTCACTACAATATGCCTGATAAGTTTCCTTTTCGCTATTTCTAACTTTATCCATATTATTTTTAATCAATGAAACTATTTGATTTTTTATAGTTAAATCAGCAATTTTTATACCAAATCCAAATTCTGCATTATCCTCAAATAAAGAATTAGCCCATGGAATTGAATATGGCATTGATGGTGCACTTGCTCCATAAATAGATGAACAACCTGTTGCATTAGCAACTACCATTCTATCTCCAAATAATTGTGTTAAAAGTTTTAAATATGGAGTTTCACCACATCCAGCACATGCTCCTGGAAACTCAAACTTAGGTTTAACAAATTGACTTCCACGAACAGAGTTTGTTGGCATAACATTTTTCTTTTCACTTACTTCTGTAAATAAATATTTATACTCTTCATCTTTCTTTTCTTGCTTCAACTCATCTTTCATCTTCATAACAAGAGCTTTAACACCTTTTTTACCAGGACAAGCCTCAACACATAAGGAACATCCTGTACAATCAGGTAAACTAACACCAACAGAGAATTTATAATCCTTATCTTTAATATTTGCATTAATTAATTTATCTCTCATAGATTCAGGTGCATCCATTACTTCATTATTATCAAGTAAGAATGGTCTAATAACACCATGTGGACAAACTAAACTACAAATATTACATCCAATACAATTCTCAGAACAATAAGATGGAGCAATCTCACTACTATCTCGTTTATCATACTTAGAAGTTCCAGCTTCAAACTCACCAGCAGGCATCTTTAAAAAACTACTAACAGGAATTGAATCGCCTTCCATACAATCAACAAGTTCAAAGAAACTCTTCTTAGGCATTACTGTAAAATCGAAATCAACATAAGGAATCTTTACAGCACATAATCCATCTATTGCCATATCAATAGCCTTAATATTCTTTTCTACTATATTTCCACCCTTATTACCAAATTTTCCATTTAAGTTCTCCTTAATCTTTTCAATTGCAAAAGTAGAATCAACTATCTTACCTAATTTAAATATAATAGTCTCCATTATAGTACTAATCTTACCATTAAGTCCCACTTCTGCAGCAATCTTATTAGCATCAATGATAAACATTTTAATCTTCTTTTGTTGCAACAATCTCTTATCATTATTATTCATCATAGCAAGAGCCTCATCTGCACTCTTGTTAGTATTTAAAACAAATATACCATTATCTTTAATCTTATCAATCATTTTTAGTCTAGATAAATAACTATCTTTTGTACAAACTACAATATTAGCAAGAGAAACATAATAAGTAGATTTAATTGGCTCTTTACCAAATCTTAAATGAGATATAGTAATTCCACCACTCTTTTTAGAATCATATTGAAAATAACCTTGTACATAAGCATTTGTATAAGTACCAGTAATCTTCATCAAATCCTTAGATGCTGAAACCATACCGTCACTACCATATCCATATATTAAGAATTCAATATTTTTCTTATTTGATATACTAAACTTATCATCATATGGAATACTTAAATTAGTAACATCATCATTAATACCAACTGTAAAGTTAGTATGTGCATCTCTTGTATCTAAAAAGTCAAATACTCCTTTTATCATAGCAGGTGTTGTATCTTTTGAAGAAAGACCATATCTTCCTCCAATAACATTTACTTTAGCATCTGCTTCTTTTATTGTCTTAATAACATCTAAATATAATGGTTCTCCAGCACTTCCTGCCTCTTTTGTTCTATCAAGTACAGCTATCTTTTTAACTGTCTTAGGAAGTTCTTTTAAGAAGTACTTAGAACTAAATGGTCTGTATAAATGAACTTCTAATAAACCAACTGATTCATTTCTAAATTTAGTTAAATATTCTACTGTTTCTTTTACAGTTTCACAAACAGAACCCATAGCAACAATAACTTTAGTTGCTGTAGGACTTCCATAGTAATTAAATGGTTTATAATCTTTTCCAGTTATTTTATTAATTTTACTCATATAGTCGTTTACAATATCTGGTACTTTATCATAGTAAGTATTTCTTACTTCACTTGCTTGGAAATAAATATCTCCATTTTGAGCAGTTCCTCTAATCATAGGATTATTTGGATTTAATGCACTATTTCTAAATTCATTTAATGCTTTTTGATCTATTAATCCTTTTAATTTATCAGTATCAATAACGTCTACTTTTTGTAATTCATGACTTGTTCTAAATCCATCAAAGAAGTTAATAAATGGAACACGTCCTTTAATTGCTGATAAGTGAGCAACTCCTGTTAAGTCCATAACTTCTTGTACAGAACTTGATGCAAGCATTGCAAAACCAGTTCCACGTACTGCATATATATCTTGATGGTCACCAAAGATTGATAAAGCATGTGTTGCTAAACTTCTAGCAGCAACATTTATAACACAAGGAAGTAGTTCTCCTGCAATCTTATACATATTAGGAATCATTAATAATAAACCTTGACTTGCTGTATAAGTTGTAGTTAAACAACCTGCAAGAAGAGAGCCATGTACCATACCAGCTGCTCCTGCTTCAGACTCCATTTCAACAATTCTTACTGGAGTACCAAAATAATTAAGTTTTCCTTCACTACTCCATTTATCTGTAAGCTCTGCCATAGGAGATGCAGGCGTAATAGGATATATTCCTGCTACTTCAGTAAAATTATATGAAACATAACTAGCTGCCTCATTACCATCCATTATTTTTTTCATTTAATCACCCTTTCAACTACTAATATTATATATCAAAATCAACATAATAAAAAGAAAATTAATGTAAACTTAACCAAAATGTCTATTTACATAATTTTCTTTTTTGATTATTTTAATTTTTTATTTCCAATGTTTATAAAATTTGAAAGATATTTACTAATAGAATCATAGTTATTATCAATATCACCAGATATAACTTTATCCAAAATTTGATTTAACGTAACACCTATATCTTTACCATATATTCCAATTTTCATTAAATCATTACCATTGATTGCCAAATCTCTAACACTAAAAACAGGTTCTTCCATAACTAACATTTCTAAATATTTTTCTGTCTCATCAAGAGCTAAAAGTCTTGAATCGTATATTGGATTTTGCCCTAAAATATCTGCTTTCTTTAAAGTAAACAGCTGTTTAACATTTTCATCTCCATATGAAATTAAAAATCTATGAGCACTTTTTTTGTTTAAAGGAATCTCTCTCTCATGAAATCTAATTAATCTACTAACATTATCTCTCATTTTATTATCAACCTTATATTTTTTGCAAAAATCACAAAATATTTTTTCACTAACACTTGGATGCCCGTAAAAGTGCCCCATTCCATTATCATCTTCACTATAAACAAAAGGCTTACCCATATCATGAAATAAAGCAGCTAAGCGTAATTCTAAATTATCAATTGGAACATTATCCATTACTTTTAATGTATGTTCTAACACATCATAAATATGATATGGATTATTTTGAATAAACCCTCTCATTTCTTTAATCTCTGGAATAATTACACAAAAAATATCAGCATACTCTTTAATTACATTTGTAGCTCCAGGTGATGTGATAATTTTTTTAAATTCTTCAAAAATTCTCTCAGAAGCAACATTATTCAATAAAAATTTTTTTTCATTTATAATACGTTTTGTATTATCATCAATCGAAAAACCATATATCGATGAAAATCTTAATATCCTAAGAATTCTAAGTGGATCAAAATCAATTCCATTACCACTCTTATCAACTAAAGAAATATTTTTATTTTGGATATCAGAAACTCCATTTAAAGGATCAATTATTTTACAATTACCGTCACATGCAATAGCATTAATAGTAATATCTCTTTTTTTTAAATCATCAATCAAAGTATCTCCTTTAAAA
This sequence comes from uncultured Mollicutes bacterium, assembly GCA_900543055.1. Classification (GTDB taxonomy): domain Bacteria; phylum Bacillota_I; class Bacilli_A; order RF39; family UBA660; genus UBA3789. The sequence continues at coordinate 21,797 of UQQI01000008.1, read as the reverse complement.
GCTATAAATTCAAATTCTTTATCGTCATATCTTAAACATCCTATATTTCTTCTATCATTTTCTTTCATCATTTTAAAATTATTAAAATTATTAGTTAATATTTCAAATGGAATATTAGTACAAATATCATAGTCATTGCTATTGCAATTTAATAATTTATCTCTTACATAGCCACCAACTAAGTATGCTTCGTATCCACTATTATTAATAAACTTCAATATTTTTAAAATTGATTCATCTACATTAATTTTCATCTAAACTTTCCCTACTTCTTTTTTTTTTAATGTAGTTAATGGATTTTCGGGCAATAAACGACTACCAATCACCGAATAAATATATTTATTAATACTTGGACACCCATTTAAAATAGAATCATCATCCAATATTTCATAATTAATTAAAACATATGTCACTAAATTTAAAAAATATTTAGTATTTAATATTGATAATTCAAAGCCAGGAACATATGCCTCAATTGTTGTAAGATCCTTTTCAACATGAATTTTACCTATTTCATTATCATTATCATATTTTTCTTTCTCACCATTGATAATTTTTTTTACATTTTCACCTAATGATATCAACTCATTAACATCTAAAGAATTCATATAAATATAAAAAGAGTCATCAGGTTCAGAACATTTAAATTCTATTTTCCAAGAAACTGGATTCAATCCATAAGTTATATTAGAACTCATTATAACACCTCCAAAAATTATTATTTTACCATAGGAAATACAGTAACATAATCTCCATTTTGATTAACAATTACATTGATTGTAGCATTACCATATTTTTTTGTAAATACAAAATTCCCATTTCCTCTTATACTTGCTTCATCTAAATTTGTAAGCAATTTTCCATCTCTTGCAATATCAAAAATCGATGACACACTAATATTTTCTGGCCAAAAAGTCTTAGATATAGGTTTTTTATTACCAATTACATTTAACTCAACTTTAAAAGCATCATTTACAGAAGCATTAGGCATAGTTGAAACAAATGTATAAGGATACATTAATGAACTATTATAATGGCAGCCACCATCTTGTCCACTTGCAGCATCATACATTAAGATATGTTCAATAATACTTTCTTTAACTTCAGTATACTTTGCAATACTAGAACATACACTTTTTTGCTCTTCCCTTAATTGTTCTAAGTTTTTTGTTCCATTATCATAAGAATTTTTAACATCTTCAAGTCTTTTATCAAGAGCAGATTTAAACATCTCCGTATACGTTTTTCCATTAAAATCAATAGTATCATACAATGAAGAGTCTCCTCCAAGCATCTTTGAAAAATCAGATTTTAATGAAGCAATAACATTATCATTTAAATTGTTTTCAGATGATAAAATTGTAACTATTTCCTCTTTTATAGTTTGAGGAGAAATATAAGATACCCCGACACTAGAAGTACTCGATTTACTATCATATATTTTCGATGTAATATTATCTAATATATTCTCATCTAATCCAAAACTAGACCCCTGTTCAAAAACAGTATTTTTAATTTTTGACATTTTATTTGATGCAAAAATTTTTCTATAATTATCAGCAACAACTTTAGCATTATCAACACTATCAGATAAAACAATATCCTTTAGTATTTTATTTAAGTTAATAGAATCAGCACCATTACCACTATAGTTTTTAAAATCACAAATAAAATCGGAATCTATTATATCTTGATTATTTACTCTTGCTAAAGCAATTAAAGCATTATTCTCATATTTTAAATCAGAATCACTAAAATCGATCATTTGAGATATTTTTACAATATTATTTTCACTTAAATTCAAATTCTCTAAATTAATATTATTTTCACTAATAAAATTTTTAAATCTATTTAATTTATAATCATCTAATATTTCAACAACTTTTAGATTTATATCACTAATATTCATATTATTTTCCAATTGATCACAATAATATTTAGCAATATTCATTCCAGTTGCCTTTTCAAACTCAACACTATTAACAGGAACAAAATCAGTATTATTTAAAGATTTTATATATTTATCAGAAAAAATATTATTAAATTGTCTTTTTGCCTGCAATAGATTTCCATCAGTATCTCCTTTATAATCGACTTTATTAAAATCAAGAAGTTTTTGATTTCCTTTGCCACTGGTTGCCTTTCTAATGGATTCAAAAATAGAAGACAAATCTTCATTTTCAAAATTAAATTCAAACCTTGAATCGATAAGTCCATATTTTTTTATAAAAGGAGTATTTAATAAATAGTCTTTTGCAACAGAATTGTTTCTAGTTTTAAATAATTCATTATATTTTGATAAATCAACACTTTTACCATCTAGAATATCATTTAAATCAATTTCAATATTTTTATCAAGATTGCTAGAAATATTTGCTGTACTGAAAACGGCATCATTAGTTTTAACTACACTTTCAAATATACCAGTAGAAAATTCATTCAATCTCTTAAACGCATTAGTATAAGCATTAATGTTTTCTAAAATATTATCTGCTAATTCAGTATCTCCATTAATGTATAAATCCAAAATTTTAGAATTAATATTCGCTACAATAGGTGTAAACTTTTTATCATAGCCGCTTAATGAACTTTTAATTGTACTAGTAAATAAGTTATTTGAAGGACCATCAACAGGACTCAATTTTTTACTTATTACTTTTTTAGACGCCGTAGAAAAATCTACATCTTTCAATTCTTTTATCTTTTCACACACATCAGAAGGTAATTTATCTCCAATATTATCATATAAACTAATATAGTATTTTGCTTTTACTTCAGGAGTTACATCTTTTCCTAATGTTTTAAAATCTGAAAACGAAACATTTTTTCCACTTTCAATATTACTAATTATTTCTTCACGTGTTAGTTCTGTTTTTTTACTAATAAAAATATTTTTTGCTTGCTCATCAGCATTAGACATATCAACTCTCATAGAAGTTTTATTATCTAAACTTTCGCTATTTTCAAGAGAGTGAGTACTTACTATCTTTGAATCTAGTACACTATCAGATTTAATACTAGACTCACTTGAGACAGTTTTTTTCACCTTTTCCAAATCTATTGTTTCCACCTTCTTGACTGTTTCATTTGCGCCTATATTATGCTCATTTTGTAAATGTTCATCTACTATTTCAATCTTATGACTATCTGTTTCTAATTTACTTGGAATGTCAGCTTTAGTATCTACAACTTTATCTAATTGAGATTTGCCTTCTCCTGACAACACATCTGTACTATGAATACTTGACTCATTTACAACCTTTTTATCTGTTATATTATTATCTTTTATTTCAACTGAATCAGCTCCACTTTTTTCAACAACATAACTATCAATAATTGTTGGAATATCATAATCACTATCAACGATGCTTTCAACAGAAACATTTTTTTCATTTAAATTTGTAATATTTGTTTTTCTTTTGGAAGATTTTAATATTTTTCTAGCATCAAAAACTTCACTTCCTGTTGACATCAATCCTCCGATAGCTGCTTGTGATGCAACATTACTCCATCCACCAGAAACATTAAATGCTTTTTTATAATTATCAACAAGATTACCATGCCCATAATCTTTATAAATCATTGTAAGACCAGGTTGAACAAATCCTTCTAATCCAGAATCAACAGTATCAAGCGCAACACGACTTAATCCACCTTGTGCAGTTTTACCTAATACGCTTTTTGCAACCTTATCACCAAATCCACCATACTGATTAATTTTAGCTCCAATTCCCCATTGTAATGCTTCCCAGCCTCCACTAGCAGCACCATACGTCAAACCTTTTTTTATTGTAGCACCATCTGCCCAAGCTTCTTCTGTTCCATTAGAAAATCCTAAAACTCCCGCAGTCGCTGCTAATTGACCTGCTCCAACCGTTCCAACAGAACCAATAGTAGCACCACTTGCAAGACCTCCTGTTACAACATTAGCAGCTATCATAGAAGTAGAATAACCTATACCATTACCAATTCCTCTTGCCATATCAAATTGATATGCATTACTTTTAATCTTATTACCAATAGAAGTATTATTATACATACCATTAAAAATGCTTTCTACTTTTTTTTCTGAAACTCTTGCTTTTGTTTCATTCCACATTTGCCTAGTAATATTTGTACCATTTATTAAATCGTACGTTCCACTAAATATTGTCTTTACTCCAGTTACACCAATATCAACTAAATCTGCACCAGTCTCAAGAAAGTTTCCTACTCCTTCAATAAGTCCCAAGCCAAACGTTACTCCTGTTGCAAATAAACCTTTACCAATTAAACCAGTTCTTCTTGCTACAGTTATATGAGAATCGATACTAGATAAATCTAATTCTTTAAAATCTGCCCTTCCTAATGTATTTAAAAAAGATTGAATATCACTATCATCTTGACTATATGAAAGAATTTGAATTTGAGACTGACGTATTGTTTGAACTAATGAATCACAATAAGTTTTACACTCATTAACAATCTCAGCAAAAGTATCCGAATTAATACCTCCGATATACTTATCAAAGCCAGCAGCTGATATAATTTTAGCAGTTGCTAATTTTACTGACGATGAAATAGAATCAAAATTATTAGATACTTGACTGATTTCTTCCACAGCATTATTTACAATATCACCATCATAACTTAAACTAGCCATTTTTTATACTCCTCAAATTATTTTCCAATTCATTTCTAAAATTATCACCTTCGACATTACTAAAACCAGTAAATATTACTTTAGCAATTTCTTCTTTATTAAATAGTAAATTAGCATCACTAGCAATTACACCAATTGGATAAGGACAACCCAAATAGTCATATATACTATTCCCACCATCCTCAACAATTGCATAACCAATAACAACTATATATCTTTTGGCATTATTTAACAAAACAACTGAACCTAATGGTAAAATATTATTATTCATAAACTCAACTCCTTAATTATTTTTTTTATTTTCAAGAGATGCCATTTGCATATCTTTAGTTTTTGCTTCCTGATTATATTGCTCTTGTAATTGATTATAAATAGATATAGCTTGCTCTCTAATTTGGTTTGTAGTCTGAATAACATTATTATAACCATTACTCATATTAGAACAACATTCATCTAAAACTCCACTAATATTCACTCCATCAAAAGATAAAGCATCACTTGTTATTTTACTTCCTTCACTATAAATATTAGACAAAACACTAGTCATTTTACTAATAGCACTATCAACAGAATCACATCCTGCTATTATGGCATCTGCATCTATTTCGCTACTTGCAGATTTTGCTGTAACATACTTACCAGAATAAGGCTGAATTAATCCCATATGTTCCTCCATTCTCACCATTATTATCGTTATAAATATATATTAACATAAAAGTAAGCTAAATATCTATGTTTTAATCCAAATATAAATTAAAACAATTTATTAGAAAAAAAATAATAACTACTCATCAATAGAGGTTCTATAATAAATAGTGTTGGTGAGTAAAAATCACCTATGAATGTTATCAAGGATTAATTAATTCTTTAAAGGATAAAAATTTTGAAAAGTTCAAATCAATAGTATTACATTCAAATGCATATATTTCTGATAAAATGGTGAAAGTTTTAAAGTTATATAAAGATAATTTGAAATATATAGAAAATTCATTTAAATATGATATAAATAATGGAATTATAGAAGGAACAAACAATTTAATTAAATGTCTAAAAAGAATTGCTTTTGGCTATAGAAAATTTGATCATTTCATAGCTAGAATATTTTTAATTAAAGGCATTATAAAAGAGTGATTAAAAATCACTCTCTCTAAACAAAGTCATTTATCAAATTTATTGTTCACAAACACTATTTGACAAAGAACCAATCCTTCTATTTAACTTTTGTTGGAGTAACATATGCCTTATTTTGTTTATTTGTAACAATCCATGCATTAGAAACAGTTCTTCCACCATAAGACTCTCCAGCACTTGGCTTATTCCAAAGCTTACCTTCAACACTCATTGTAGTTGATGCTCCTCCATCTAAATTAGCAGCATTATAAGCCTTATATCTTAAAAGTATATTTATAACATCATTCATAGTAGCACCCGTACTATATCCAGGAAGTCTACCCTCAATTACTAAAAATAGCACAACACCATCTTTTCTTTGCGCAATAACAGTACGAGGAGCAGTTCCCCATCCACCATCACCATGAATCTTACTAGTCTTACCATTTACAATTAGGTTTGGTCCAAACTCAACAGCGTCCCACATACCATCTTTAATAGCTTCTTCTGGACTCTTACTTGTCAAATACATCTTATGATCTTTAGTAAAACCAATAAGTCCTCCAGATCCACCATCATGTTGCCATATATGAACACCATCTTTTATAATTGCTCCATATGGAATAGAACCATTTCCCCAACCGTCTAAATCTTCAAAACCTCCACCATTAATACCAACAAGTCCATTATTATTTTTAACTAAAGTATTAACCGATTGACCAGCCTTTCCAAGTTTAGATGAAACAGCCAAAGACACATCACTTGGATCATAAACAACCGTTAGATATCCCTTAAACTTTTGTTCCTCAAGACGAATAATTTTAAAAACATCATTTCCCTCATCCTTAGTAAACATCTCTTTTTCATACTTTGAAGTATAATGCGTCTTAATATTATTGCCTATAACTATATCATTAAGATTAATTTCTTCATTATTTGACTCAATATAATTTTCACTCATAACTTTATTAACCGTATCAGGGTCATACAAAGTATACGCTAAATATTTATGAGACTTAGTAGTCATAGCAGTAGGAATCCAAAATGCTTTAAACTTATTATTGTTAATCACAATAAGACCATCAATCACAATAATATCAAGTAATAAAATTAAAATAGTAAACTTACTAATCTTCTTAAATTTTCTTTTCTTTTTCTCACTACTTTTTTTCTCTTTCACATTAGAAACTTCATCTAAAGAATCATCAACATCTAATATTTCAATCTCTTGTTTTACTTTCTTACTCATCTAATCACTCCAATACATAAGGATTATTTAAAGTACCATCTCCACTTTTTATTGAGGCACTATTTATAGAAACAACTGGTACTACATGTTTTAAATCAGTAACATCAGCTTCTTCAAGCAATCCATTTGAATTTGTACTATATTGAATACTTCCAACGCCAGATGTTGTATTCATATGAAAATAATCATTAAAACTATTGTTAGAAACATAATCAAATATATTTAATAATCCAACACGACAAGTAACTCTATCAGTATAAATATTTTTATACTCATATCCCGTATCAGTACTTAACTCCCCTGTATAAAAATTATTATCAATCAAATAATTACTATAAGGTAAACTCTTTAAATAAGTAGTATTTAAATAATAACCAATATTATTCTTATTAGTAATATCAAATTTACTACCACTCTTACTATAATTTCTTGTTAATTCAACTCCACCTACATTTAAGTAACCATTTAAATACATCTTAAGAACATTATTTGTATTATTATAAACTTTCCAGATATCATTACCAAGCTTTACATAACTATCTATATAATTAACTTTATTTTTTTGATTAATAACATATGGATTGTTTAAACTACCTTCTCCATATGAAATAGTTAAATTATTTTTCAAAGTAATAACTGCTCGAATACCATATCCATCTAAACTATCAGCACCTAAAACACTTCCATCATCATCTACAAATAACACTTCATTGTCTTTATTAGTACCGTTTAAATAGTACAATTTCTTATTATTTAAAAAACCATTACTACTCCCAGAATTAATATAGTCTTGAAGACTTAAAGAAGTAACATAGTCACTATATTCACGCTTACCAGTAATTACTTTTTTACCTAAAACATCCTCAGTATACTTTGTCTTAATAACAAAATCCTTAATATTTGGAATTGTATCATAATATATTCCAGAATATTCATTATCTGTTTTTGTAAGCCACTGTCGAATATTTGAATTTTGATATTTAGTATCTTCGCCGTACATGAATGATGCAACGTTATCTTCACTAACTAATTTTACAAACCCATCATCACTTACTCTTAAAACTCTAAATAATCTATTAAAAGCCATCACATAATTACTTTCAACATTTCCTTTAAAGAAATAACCATCATTATCTCTATGAAAGCCATCTCCTTCTTTTACAATTTTATTGTTACTTAGAAGTACTCCATTAAGAGTTTGTTCAACTTGCTTTTTACTAGAATTTTGTTCTCCATAGTAATAAAAACTTCTACCACCAAAATATATTCCAATACAAATAATTACAACTAAACTAATAAAATTAAATACAAACTCTTTCTTACTAAAAAATAATTTTTTTTCTTTTTTATTATCTTTACTTCTACTTGCCATATCTTATTCTCCATCTTAAAAAAGTATATCAAAATAACTCGATAATCTCAAGTTATATAAATAATTTAATATTTTTAATAAGAAAAAATAACCATTCTCATCCAATTTTTTGCAATACCATCAGGTGACATACAGCCATTAATCAACTGTGATAGGTTTCTTTTTTTAGCATTTTTATATCTACCGCAACTATCTAAAAATATTACATTGTCATTACTATCATATCCTAAAAGTAATAAAGCATGATGCGAATTTGCTAAATCACTACATTTATTTCCGGAAACAAAGATCATAACGGGTTGTCCATTATCAAGAGCAGATTTTGCAAGAGAATATGATTTACTAATACTAGTTTCATTAAAATATGCTTTAGCATTTACATTGAAGTGACTAATTGCCGCATTATATTTAGTTTTACCTTTAAATACTCCATCACCATTAAGTGACTTCATATAATTTTGTAAATCAAGTGTTGAGTATTTTGTGTTATTTACAGCATTCATACCACAAGTAAAAGCATGAGAACGACAAGAGCCCCCTAATAATTGTGAATTATTTTGATATCCCATATAAAATTTAACACTATCTCCATTTTGATATTTAACAGTAGCAATCTCAACACATTTATCACCACTACCTTTACCACATCTTCCGCCAGAATCTTTCTTATTATATTGAATTTTAACAGAAACTGCTGGACCTTTTTTAGATGAAGTACTGTTAGAAGTACTATTAGAACTATTATTATTGTTACTAGTACTACTACTTCCATTACTACTATTACTTGAACTATTTTCATAATCACTAGGATTATTTAAAATAGACTTTCTAGTCTCCTCAGATATTTCCATGTAAGAAACTCCTCCCACATTAGCAACCTCTTCAGCATAGTTCCAACAATTTGAAATAGTAAACTTATCATCAAATAATTGCATTGTAACATTTACAAATACAGGAATAAAAAAAGTAATAGCAAGTGCAAAAAAGGCATTTCTTAAATTTTTTGGTAATTTCTTATCCTCTGGATTAATCATCATTTTTATAAATATGTATATACATGAAATGATACACAAAATAGGACCAACTATTTGTAGCATATCTAATATTCTCTTGGCAATTCCTAATACTCTAGCAAGACTAGCATCACTACAATATTTTAAAACATCGTCTAAAATTAGCATATATTCACCTACTTAACCACCCAAAAAGTTGACATATTACGAAGTCCATCCTTCCCTCCCGCAACAGGAGTATTGATAATATTATTATTTATAACAAGTTCAGAAGAACTACCACCATCTAAATTAGCAGCATTAACAGCACCATAATTTTCCATGATATCAGTAAGGTCTATCATATCTGCACCAATACTATTAGCAAGACGTCCATTGATAACTAAAAATAAAACTATTCCATCTTCTCTTTGACCAATAGCACTACGAGGGGCTCTTCCCCATCCGCCATTACCTTTAATAAAACTTCTTTTACCATTTACTATTAAATAAGGACCAAATTCAATTGCATCACGGTAACCTTTTTTTATTGCTTGTTCCTTACTCATATTACCAAGAATCAACTTATTATCTTTAGTAAACCCTATAAATCCTCCTCCCATATTAGCATCAGCATAATCACTAACAATATTTCCGTTAGAAATTACAGTTCCATGTGGAAGAGCACCATTAGAATTCCAATCAGGATCATAAAATCCCCCAGCATTCATCGCAACAATTGCCCCTTCTCTTTTACTAACAGTTAAAATAGATTCACCACGAACACCTAAATATGCAGTTGTCGCAATACTTATCCTTGAAGGATCATATATCGCAACTAAATAACCCTGGTAGCCTTTACCACTAACTTCAATTAATTTATATAAATCATTTTCATCTCTATCCAAAATTTCTTTTTCATATTTATTTTTATATATAGTACTTTTATACTTTCTAAATTTAATTAATGAAGAATCACTTACTTCATCAACTTCATCAATACTATTATTCTGAAGAACTTTTTGAATATAACTATCACTATATAACCATGTTGCTAGATACTTATGATTCATAGTAGTCATTGCACTAGTAATCCAAAACTCTTTAAATGAATCAAATGGTCCATAAAACAAAAATAAAAAAGAAGAAAAAGAAAGTATATAAAAAGTACAAAGAAAAGCAACAATTTTTCTCTTTAACGGCCATTTATAATTACTTTTATTTTTTCTCTTAAACATAATTATTCCTCTTTACCATCATATTTTCCATCATTATTATAATCTATATATTTTTTATTTGTATTGTATTTAATAACACTTAATCCAGTACCTAACGTAGCTTGATAATTATTATAACTAACAACATTCTTATTATAAGTTTTTATATCAGATACAAAATAATTAATTACTTGTTCATAAATACTTTTATAATTTAAACAAATATTATTAATCTTACTTTCTGGATAATATGCATCATCACATAACTTATTTAAATTATTAGTATTCTTTTCTAATTCATCAACTAAATTTTCATAATTAGATAATTTATTTTTTATTACTAAATCATTAGTATACATAGTATCATAATAAACATTTCCTAATATATTGTTATATAACTCATCTCTAACATTTTCAAAAACAGAAACATTTGTACTAAAAACTTCATAACTATTACTAACATCATCCATTCTCTTATAAGTCTCATTCCTATCATTTTTTAACCCTATTAAAAATGAAGAAACACTACCAGACACAATAAGAACAAAACTAAAAGTCATTAAAATATAAGCTATCTTTTTACTATCCATCTATTATCACCTTATTATAATTTTAGCAAAATTAAGCTATTTTGTATATAAAAATGAATTTATTACAAAGAAAAACGTAAACCCAAATAGCTTACGTTCTTACTTAATTATTTTACTTTCTTCACTTTTAGTTAACTTTACTAATTTATAATCATTTACATTTTCCAAATAATTTCCCATATAGCTTGCAAATGATTCATAATTATCTTCTTTTGTAAAATCATAGTTTATAACTACTTCATTATTATTATCAAAAATCAATTTAAAATTACCTTTTTTTGCTTTTTTAGATTTATTATCTAAAGTATAACTAATTGTGCCTGTACCATTATTATAATAAATATACACATTGCTTATACAAATCTTATCTAAACAATGTTTTTTCTTTAAATTATTTGTTGTATTTATTTTAGTACCTTCAGGATAAGAAGATAAATCTAATTTTTTTGGATCGTCCCTTCTATTAAAGACAAAAGCAAAAGTAAAAAATAAACCTGCAATTATAACAAAAGAAATTGAAATAAAAATACTCTTTTTTTTCATATATTATTTTCCTCCGTTACTATCATCATACCTAGCATATGGACTTTTATGTGGTTCAACACCATATTTAAATAAATAAGGACCATCTGTTGCATCAACAGCTTCAGCACAATATTTATTATTTTCAATTTCCTTTACTTTGTCTCTTACAATCATATAATTATTTGAATCATCACCACCCAATGAAACCTTTTTATAACTAATTTCATATACTTTATAATATCCAGAACATAAATATGTTTTGTTATTAACTGTATCTGTAAAGTTTTGGCTTAAATTATTACTATAATTATATTTAGTAGTACCAATTGCATAAGCAGTAGTATTTTCTGTAAGTTCTGGATATGCTGATGCATCTACTTGATAAGATGACTTCAAGGTAGTACTTATAAGTCCACCACTATCATAAACCCTAACATATAAAATATACTCTTGAGCTTTAAATTCATCTGGAGCAATTCCCAAATCAGCAGTAAATTCTATATTCTTTTTAAATTCATTACTAGAAGGAACTGGTACCTTTGAAAAGCATTTTTCCTTCTTAGCACTATCTTTATAACAAAATTGCCATTCTAATTCATTAGAATCAAAATCATCTTCTACTGAGAATGAGCCTTTTATAATCGACTGGTTACGAATATCATTTGATTCAAAATTTGTATTATTAGAAAATACTGGAGCCTTATTCTTATAAACATGATAATAATACAAAGAATCACTATTTTCAGAATATGTGTCTAATAAATATACTTTTACTTTAACTTCAGAAGGGTCTGTTTGTTCTGCATCTTGAGCCAAAATATTATAGTTTTCTGTTGAAGCATTATTTGTCGAATCTTTACTAGAAGAAGTATCACCAGTTATATTATTGTCAAGATTAAAGTCATCAGAAGGCTCTTCTGGCTGTGGTTCATTAAAATACTTACTAGCAGCTTTAATAGTAATACCTTTTGTCGCAATATCAGAAGTATACTTGATATTAGGTATACATTTATTATCTCCTGTAGCAACACAATATAAAACATTAGTTGGTGCATCCAAGTCATCTCTAACATTAAATTTAACAACTGCATCTAAACTTCCACCATCTCCATCATCAGAACATAAGCCAGCATTATTACATGGTTGTTTATTTGCACCGGTAACAGTTAAATTTTCAACTGTTGCAGCAACATTCTTATAAATATTATAATAAGTAGTCTCCTCACTTTCAGAAGATGCACCATAACTATCAGTAGCAACAGCCCTATATTTTCTATCTACACCATCATACTTTCCAGCAAAAGTATACTTAATTCCAGAATTTTTTATATCACTATACTTAGATGCTTTAGAAAGTTTATTATCATTTAAAATATCTTTAACTGCAACATTAACTTGACTATCACCATCTAAATCATCAGTTAAAGTTACTTTAATAACCGAAGACAAACGATTTCCATCTAAGTAATAATCAGTATCATTTACATCATAAAGTGGACTTCCTCCAACATTCTCAACAGATGTATCTAATATTATTGGCGGTTTATTTTGGTAAATTGTATAATTTAATGAACCTGTAGACTCTTGATTATCTGAATCAATCATAGTAATCATATAAGTTCTTTTTCCATTATTTGAATCAGTAGCATATGGTTTACTAGAATCTTTTGATTTGAACTTAAATGTTTTTGTTCCATCAGCAAAACCACTTATAGAGTATTTTTCTGACTCTACATCATCTTTATAATCTTTATCATAAGTTTTAACAGTAATATTAGATTCATCATCTATATCATCAACTATATTTAATTTTATTTTAGTATTTATATTTCCACTAGACGTATCATCAGAATTACAATAACTACTTATTTTTGATGGACATCCAGTAGAAGAAATTTTAGATTCACTCTTTACTAAAACAGGTGGTTGATTTTTATATACATTCTTATATTCAAATGTTTTACTATTACTTTCTCCATATTCATCAGTAGCAATTAATTTTAAAAATCTATTAGCACCATCATATTTACCAAGAAATCTTCCTCCAAAATCTGTAGATGATAAATATTTATCATATGTTATACTCTTTGCTTCACCAATTTTCTTTCCAGAAGAATTTACTTCTTGTAAAGTTAAAGTAATTTTAGAATTACTAGATAAATCATCTTTTATTTGACTATCATTATCCATAACTAAATAATAACTTAACGAATTCTTATTAAATTTATCAAGACATGAACTATCACTAGTTGGACAATAATAATTAGCAACACTCTTAAATTTGTCTGTTCCAGGAACTAGTTTAATTCCAACATCAATTACAGGTGCTTTATTATTATATAAAGTATAATCAGCACTTGAACTAGAAACCTTACCAAACTTGTCCTTTACAAAAACATTTAATTTTAACTTTTGCCCTTTTGGTAAACATATACTATTATTACATTTAAAAGTATAATAAGTATTCTTATTTGCATCAAACATAGAAGAATATGTCTTATATTCTGAATCTGTACAAGAATTATTTTGTGTTAAACAAATCTTTAAATCTTTTATATCATCTATATCATCAGTAACATCTAAATTTACTTGAGTTGAAGCAAGATTTTGAGAATCACTTGGTAATTTAGAAATTTTCACACTTCTAATTAATGGAGATGTATTTTCATGAATATCATAATCAACTTGTTGTCTATCAAAATTTCCTTCTGGATCACTAACTACAATATATATAGATATTTTATTATTTTTTTCATATGTTAATTTATTTTTACCATCATATACATAATTGTTAAAATCAAAATCTTTTGTAAAAGCATCAGCAATGCCCCAATCAAAGCACCCTTTTCTTCTTATATCATTTCCAGAATTAGAACATGAATCTGATATATTAGGAAATGCTCCAACTTCATTATTAAAAGAAAAATAGTAACGCACTTTTAACCTAGACTTAGGGGTATCTTTATCTACAACAGATATACTTAATCTCGCATCTAGAGAATAATATTCCTTTCCTGAGGCAGATGACAATGATACTCTAGTAATACGAGGTGCCATAGCTTTCTCATCAACAACATCTTCACCTAAATCTGGATAACTATAAACATTATTTATTTTAGAAACATAATTATTACCTAAATTTTTATTTATAATATCACTAGTTAAAATTGTTGTATTATTCTCATCAACAGAATCAGTATCAACATAAATTAAATCCGTCTTTTTAAAATCAACAACATATTTATTAGAATTCTTCCCACTTAATTCATCTGATGTAGCAAGTTTAACTCCTCGGAAACCACCATTTTTCATTTTCTCAACAATTGTTGCTGCGTACTCTAAATTACCTCCATTATTTTTTATAACAACATATGAAGCTCCTTTTATATATTCACCTTTATTTGGTGGATTATCAAAATCAGAGTTATTTAAATAAATTAAACTCATTACTATACAATCACCATCATTAGGCTTTTGAATATTCGTACTAGCCGCCCTAACTTTATACTCTGCTTGAGAAATTAACTTAATAGCATCATTCACATATACTTTCTTAGTATTTTTACTCAACAAATTAAGAACAGTTGGCATAGAAACTGCCGCTAATATACCAAGAATAACTATAGTAGCTAACAACTCAACAAGAGTAAAACCTTTATTCTTTTTTACCATAAGAAATATCCTCCTTATTTTTTAAATACAAATATTTTACTAAAAACATAATTTAAAACAATAACTAAAACTTGAGTAACTATAGTAAATATAAATACATTCAAATTAAGTTTAGTAACAAAAATAAACATAATTACCATTTCTAGTAAAAGAGTTGCAATACGAGAACTAAAGAAACTAACAATTTCTTTAAATATATTTTTATTATTGCTACCAAAAACAAAAATTCGATTAGTAACATAAGCAAAAATTACAGATACAATCCAAGAAATAATAATTGAGATTTGTAATTGTATTGAATTTTTAGAATCAAATAAAGTTAATAATAAAATCCATTTAGTAATTAAATTTACAAGTGTTGTACAGACTCCAAAAAATAAATATAAAAGAGCTTCTCTATACTTATTGTACCAAGAAATATTATCAGTACTTTCTATATATTCATCAATTAAATTAATCATATTTTTAGTATTACTTTCAAACTTTCTAGGAACAAAACTCTTACTTTTCTCAATTAACTTTCCTAATTTATTAAAATCTCTAAGTTCCATAATATAACCATCTTGTGAAAACTCCTTAACAATCTGTTTTTGATGATCATTTGTATGTTCTTTATATTTAGAAAGTCTAGCTGCTGCTATGACTTTTTTATGATGTTTAATAGCCGTTAAAATTGAACCAGCACCACCATGAGTTATAACTAAATCAGCTTTTTCGACATAATCTTCAAATTTTTCCGCAGGAATTAAATCAAATATCTCCATATTAGAAGATTCATACTTAGTAAGCCCTGCCTGTACAACAACTTTTTCTTTTATGTTTCCTTTTTCAATTTCTTTATCAATTGCCTCAAGTAATCTAGGAAAACCTTTATCTTGAGTACCAAGAGTTACAAATATCATTAGAAAATCCACCCCCCATAAACAGCATTAGGATATTCTTTTAACAGACTTTGCCATTGTACAATAAATAAGTCAGAAACAGGATATAGAAGTTTACCTGTAACAGTCTTAGTAGAAATATTGGCAAATGTCTCTATAAAAATAATTTTCGTACCAAAAAACTTAGAAATCAAACATATTGGTCCAGCAGTATGAACACCAGTAGTTACTATGTAGTCTGGATGAATCTTAAAAAATAAATATACACTTTTTATGCAGTTCCAAAGTAACTTAAAAGGATAAGACAACATATGATCCTTTGTCCCATAAGTTAAAAAATAAACTTTATTTTTATATTTATCTTTAAGCCATAAATTAGACTTAGTTTTTTCTGTAATTAAATTAAAATCATATTTATCAAACATACTCTGAAGTTGCATTAATTCATTTAAATGTCCTCCTGTAGATGCAACAAATAAAACACGTCTTTTACTCATTTATATCACTCTCTTCTATTAATGTAATCCATTCTTCTTTTACAACATCACTAGTAAATTTTTTTATTCCACGCCTTGCAGATTTACCAAGCCTAACCCTCTCATCATAATCATTAATCAAATCATTAATTTTCTTAATCATTGCACTATGATTTCTATTCTTTATTAAATAGCCATTTTCTCCACTATTGATAATTTCTCTTGCCCCCTCTGCGGATGAAAATGCAATACAAGGAATACCATGACTCATGGCCTCTATTAAAACTATACCAAATGATTCAGTAAATGATGTCATAACATATATCGAAGATTTATGTAGAACTTTATCAATATAATCTTTTCCTTGAAAACCATGTAGAGTAACTTTACCATCTAAATTATTTTTTGAAATATACTCTTCCAATGACTTTCTCTCCACTCCATCACCTATAATATCAAGTACCCAGTCAGGATTTGTTTTCAAAACTTTCTTATACACTTTCAACAAATCGATAAATCCTTTTTCTTTAGAAAGTCTACCAACACTTACAAGTCTTTTTTCTTCTAATGAAGAAGTATTTTTAGGAACTCTATCAACTGAATTTGGAATATAAACACACATACATTTCTTACCATCAAGTTTATGAGAATAATATTTCTGTAAATCATTTGAAACGACAACTAAGTAATCTAAATTTTTACAACTATTAATAACATTAGTAGCATATTTATCATTACCATGGAAATGATTATGTTCCCAACCAATCTTTAATACTTTATCCTTGGCATAAGAACTTACCCAATAATTAAATAAATCACGTGTACTAATCATTACATCACACTTTTTATTTTCAATATAATTAACCATTGACTTTCTTCTTGCATATAAAACTTTTAATGAATAAAATCCTTCTTTCAGAATTTTTATAGGATTTTTCTTTCTACATGCTTCCATAAACTTTTCTTTATTTGGAACTATATCTTTATTTAAATATTTAATTTTAACACGTTTATCAATGTCAAACGAAGGATTATCATATAACTTATAGCAAACAGCAATCTCTATATCATAATTTTCACATAAAGCATTTGCTAGATTTACAATGCATTTTTCAATTCCGCCATATCCTAAATGTAAAGCTAATATTGATATTTTTTTCATAATACCACCCTAACGTCATTATAACATTTTTTTCTATGTCTACCAATAGAATAGCAAAAAAAAAGTATTATTTTCTAATACTTTTCATACTTGTTTTATTGTTGAACTGGAGCAACTGGTGCAACAGATGCAACTGGTGCAACTTGCGCTACAGGAGCAACAGGACTGACTTGTGCAACTGATGCCTCTACTGTAGTTGGAGCAACAGGTGCAATTGGTTGAATAACCGGTTCTTGAGCAACAACTTCTGGTTGAACATTAGCAACAGGAATTGTTGGAATTGTTTGCGTATTAGCAAGTGGATCTGCACCACCATATATTTGATGATTTTCTTGACTAACATTAATAGAAGAAACAGCACTTGGATCAGCGCCTCCATAAATTACATGCTCTTGTGGTGCACCTTGAGGTATCATTTGAGGTGCCTCTGGCATAACTGGTTGTGCATCTACTACTGGTGCATTTGGTACTTGCATATCCATTACTGGCATCTGTTGTGCCTCAGGCATAACATTCATTTGAGGTACCTCTGGCATAACTGGTTGTGCATCTACTACTGGTGCGCTTGGCACTTGCGTATCCATTACTGGCATCTGTTGTACCTCTGGCATAGCATTCATTTGAGGTGCCTCTGGCATAACTGGTTGTGCATCTACAACTGGTGCACTTGGCACTTGCATATCCATTGCTGGCATTTGTTGTACTTCAGGCATAACATTAATTTGAGGTGCCTCTGGCATAACTGGTTGTGCATCTACTACTGGTGCACTTGGCATTTGCATATCCATTGCTGACATTTGTTGAGCAATTTCAGGTGCCGTTCCCATTTGTGGCATTGCAACATTTGTATCAACTACAGGTGTGCTTGGCATTCCCATATCCATTGTAGGAACTGAAGTATGAACTCCAGGAACCTCTGGCATACTATTAGGCATAACTGTTGGAGTTGCTTCAGGAATCATAGGTTGAACAGTTGGTGCATTTGCCATTGTAACAGCCTCTGGTGAAATCATATTTGTATTGTTTGCAACAGCAGGTGTTTGTGTAGCAGCACTTGCATCAACTGGTGTAACAACAGGAGTTGGTCCAGTCATTGTAGGAGCAGTATTAGCATTAGCATCAGCCGCTTCTTTAGCTTTTTTCTCTTTCTTAGATTTCTTTCCAGTTACTATCAAAATAACTAAAGCAATAATTAATAAGACAACTCCTCCCGTAATAAACATACCCGGAACAGTCGTAAACCAACCTAAATCAAAATTCATTAATATCTACTCCCTTTATTCTATAATCTATTATTATAATAACAAAAAATATTTGCAATTGCAAATATTTTTATAATAAAGACATTTTTTTTACAATGTAAATAATGTCCAATAATTTTCTTTCTTAGGCATAACTTTAAATTCCAATATTTCATGAGTTACAGGATGTTCAAAAGATAAATAATAAGAAAATAAACTAATTTGTTTATTATCAAGAACACCATACCTTTGATCCCCTAACAAATAATGTCCACGACTAGCAAATTGTACTCTTATTTGATGATGTCTTCCAGTCTTCAAAGAAATAGAAACTAAGCTGCAATCATTTTCTTTATTATATTGAAGTAGTTCATAATCAAGAATAGCTTTTTTGCCATTTTTACTTATAAAACTATTACCATTTTTATCTTTTTCAATATAGTCAACTAATTCTTCTTTTTCACTAACTTTTCCATGAACAATAGCCATATATTTCTTAGTAATAGAATGCTCATTAAAAGCCTTACTTAATCTGCTTGCAGCCTTACTACTTCTTGCAAATACCATAATACCACCAACCGGTCTATCAAGACGATGAACAAGACCTAAATAAACATTACCAGGTTTATGATATTTTACTTTTATATAATCTTTAATATCATCCATTATTGACCTATCACCAGTAGCATCTCCTTGACTTAAAACATTATAAGGTTTCACAACAACAATAATATGATTATCTTCATATAAAATATTTAATTTACTCATTAGATTCCCATCTTCCATAAATTCCACAAGGAAGTACTAAACCACAACTAGTAATTGGAAGCCCTACCTCTCCACAAGTAATTGAACCTATATATTTTCTATTAATAGTTAACTCAAGTATATTAGATAAAACTGTAGAAGATAAACCGGTAGTATAAGAATTAATTAAGAAAAACAATGGATTATCAGATAATACTTCACTACAAATTTCAACTAAATAGTTAAGATTTTTCTCAATATCCCAAACTTCTCCATTAGCACCTCTTCCATAACTTGGTGGATCCATTATAATAGCATCATACTTATTTCCACGTCTTATTTCTCTTTGCACAAACTTTACAACATCATCAACTAAATATCTAACACTTGTCACATTCAAATTACTACTATTTACATTTTCTTTACACCAGTCTACCATACCTCTAGAAGAATCAACATGAGTAACATGAGCCCCAGCAGACATACAAGCTACACTTGCTCCACCCGTATAGGCAAATAAGTTTAATACTTTGATATTCTTTCTACCACTCTTTTTAATTTTATTAATCATATAATCCCAATTAACTGCTTGTTCTGGAAATAACCCCGTATGTTTAAATCCCATTTGTTTAATATTAAAAGTTAAATTCTTATAATTAATTGTCCATGCAGCAGGAACATTTCTTAAATTCTCCCAGTGTCCTCCACCTTTATTACTTCTATGATAAACAGCATCAATCTTACCATGATACTTTTCACGTAAATTACCATTATCCCAAACAACTTGTGGGTCTGGTCTCAATAAATATATATTTCCCCATCTTTCATATTTTTCACCACAAGAAGCATCTATTAATTCATAATCTTTCCAATCATTACTTAAATTCATAATTCCACCTCATATTCCCGCTTAGTATAACATACTTTAAAAAAAGAAAAAAGACCTAAGTCTTTTATGCACTAAATACTCTCTTATAATCAGTAATTAATGTATTTCCACTATAAGCAATAATTCTATCACTATATTTATTGAATGTTTCATCTTCCTTCATTTCATATTTACATGTAACATCAGCATACTTACTACATTCAGCACTATTTGTCATATACATCTTATATAACTTACTAGCAGTTCTAACAAATGTTGTAGTAGATTCGCCTGCATAATTAAAATCAATTATTGTACCTCCATAATCCGCTTGATTATAAACAATAGCATTACTAGTAATTTCAGCAGGAGAATTTCTATCCGCCCTTGAAACTACAACCCCATAAACATTTCCATCATTCTTTAAAATATAATATAAACCTGTACTACTATTAGCAGTAACTACTTTTATAACATCATCACTCTTAAGTAATAAATCATAAGTATAATAATTATTATCAGTAGTTGGAACTTCACTATATTGAATAACATTATTTTGAGCAGTTAAATAATAATATTTATTGTCAGTTCCCTTAACAATACTTCCATCCATTATAGCTTTAACCTCTATTTGAGTTTCAGCCTCTTTACAGTTTTGATCATTTACATAAATTTGTCCAAGTGATATTTCATATAACTTTCCATTAGTATCAATAATATGTGTACCGGTTATATATTTTATTTTTTTATAACTAGTATCCTCCTTATCTGCCGGAAAGAAATACTTACAATTAAACTCACTACCATAATTAAAACCATCATGTCTTAAATCTCTAGTAACATCTCCATCACATGCACTACAAAATAATAAAATAAAACTCATTAAAAATATAAACTTAAATTTTTTATTCATATTATAACCTACCTTACAATATGTAATATAACATACTTTTCTCATAAAGAAAATAAAAAGATATTGGAAATTGCTTTTAAAATACCATGAAGATTTAGATAACTCTGTATGGAAAAGATTTACGTGTTTTGAACATTTAA
>UQQI01000007.1 GCA_900543055.1 uncultured Mollicutes bacterium | reverse complement strand
TTGCTTAATGAAAATAAATATAATAAAAAATTAGAATCTTTTAATAAAACAAAAATAGATGAAGCAATAGGAATAGATATAATGATATAAGAATAGGGGTAAGATATGAAAAATAATTTAATGATTTTGAAATTTAGCAAATTTGTGCTACCATCTTATTAGGAGGTATATTGTATGGAAATTTTAACCATGAGAAATATGCTTAGCTCAGGTAGAAGTATTTACGATATGCCCCTAAAAGTAACTTATTATGCAAGAGTTTCGACAGAAAGAGAGGAACAATTAAATTCTTTAGATAGTCAAGTTATGTATTTTGAAAATCTTATTAAAGAACAAACTAATTGGACATATATACCAGGATATGTTGATGAAGGTATATCTGGTGCGTCTGTTAATAAAAGAGATAGTTTTTTAAGGATGATTAGAGATGCAAAATTTGGAAAATTTGATTTAATCTTGACTAAAGAAGTATCGAGATTTGCAAGAAACACATTAGATAGTATTCAATATACTAGAGATTTACTTAACTATGGAGTTTGTGTTTATTTCTTAAGCGATAACATTAATACATGTGATCCAGATGCCGAATTAAGACTTACAATTATGTCTAGTTTAGCACAAGAAGAAATAAGAAAATTATCTGATAGAGTTAGATTTGGTTATCAAAGAAGTATAGAAAAAGGTGTTGTTGCAGGAAGTAATAATATCTTAGGATATAAGAAAGATAATGGAAAACTTGTTATTGATGAAGAGCAAGCTGAAATAGTTAGAAAAATATTTGAATTATATGTTTATGAGGGTGTAGGAACAACAAAATTAAGTTTTGATTTGTATAATAAATATGGATATACAAATGCAAAAGGTAAACCTATACATCCTGCTAATATAAGAGATATTATAAGAAATCCAAAATATAAAGGATACTATTGTGCTAATAAAGGTGTTACATTAGATTTTAGAACTAAAAAAAGAAAAGTATTAAAATCTGATAATTGGGTAATGTATGAGGATCACGAGAATGTACCACTAATAGTTAGCGAAGAATTATGGGATGAAGCAAACAGAATATTAAAATCAAGAGGACAAAAACATTCTAATCCAGATAAATCAGTCTATGTTCAAAGATTTCCACTAACAAAAAAATTAGTATGCTTTCATGATAATTGTACATATACAAGAGGAAATTGGAAAACAAAAGAAGGAAAAAGGCAATTTTGGGGTTGTACTTGCTATAGAGAAACAGGAAAACCAAAATCTGAGTGTTGCAATTCTCAATTATTGTATGAAGAAGAACTTGCAAAAGCTTTTAAACCAATAATAAGAGATTTAGTAAAAAATAAACAATTATTATTTGATGATATTTCAAAGTCATTAAGTGAGGCAAAAGGTAAAACAGATTATTCAAATGATAAGAAAAAAATATTAAATCAAATTAAAGACATTGAAAAACAAAAAGATAATTTATTTGATATGCGAAGTAGAGATGAAATTAGTGCAGAAGAATTTGCTGATTATAGAAATAAATATAACAGTAAAATTGAAGGACTAAAAAATGCATATGACGAAATTACAAAAAGGGAAATAGTTGTTAGTAATTCAAGTAATTCTTCGGAAGAATTATTTGATAAACTAAATAAAATAATCGAAATTAATGACGATTCAGTTTTATCTTTAGTATCTACTATATTTGAAAAGATAATTGTTGAAACAGTAGAGGATAGTGCAGGTGCAAAAAAAACTATACTACATTGCCAATTTGACATTGGTGACGAAGATAGGAAAAACCTAGCACTATCCCAATTATTTCCGATTTTGAGGAGTGACGCGAGGATTTGTAGCTCCAACAGGTAAAAATTTGGTTTGTATACCAGCTTTTCAAGATATAGCAATTGATGGTGAAGAAAGAACAGCAATTAAACTTATTATTGAGTCTAAATAAAATAATAATTATAAATTAAATATTACTTCTAATTTGAAGTAATATTTTTTTCTTATTAATGTAAATTTTCTATTTTGAATAATCTAGTAAAAATGATAAACTATATATATAGTAAAATACATAGTAGAGATGATGATATGAAGAAAAAATATTATTTATAGGAATTATTTTAATTTCAATTTTTAGTTTATACAACGTAAGTGTTGTGAGTGTTAAAGCAGACTCTGGATTTGATACTGATTATGATTCATCAGGAAGTGGAGGTTCTTCGTCTGGTTCTTGGAGTGGAAGTGATAGTAGTGGAGGTGATTTTAGTAGTTCTCCAATTTTAGATACTATCTTTATTGTTACTCTTATAATATTTTTTACTATGAAACATTTTTCTCCAAAAGATAATACACTTAGTAATAGTAAATTTATTAAAAAAATCGATCAAATGAATTTAGATGCTGTACCACTTAATGAAATTAATAAATATATTAAAAACTTTAATTCTGTTAAATTTATGAAGGAAAGATATAGAGATTTTATAGATATTCAAAATGCTTTGATGGATTTTGATTATGAAAAGTTAAGAAGTTTATTAACAGATGAGTTATATAATCGATATGTAATGCAACTTGATACATTAAAAGTTAAAAATGAATGTAATAAGATGAGTGATTTTACTTATCATCATGGTACGATAACTGGTATTATGAAAGAGAATGATCAAATAATTATTACTATAAATCTGTTTGTTTCTTTTTATGATTATATTGATAGAGATGGAGTAGTAGTACGTGGTAATTCAACAAGAAAAGTGAAGATGATATATGAAATGACTTATATAAGTGAAATTAATAATAATATTGATAAATGTCCGCATTGTGGAGCAAGTATTACAAATAATGCTTCACAAAGATGTGAATATTGTGGATGTGTAATTACAAATATTTCTGATAAATGGGTATTAAGTAAGAAAGAAGCAATTGCTCAAGAATATGAAAGGTAGAAACATATATGAAAATAGATGAATTGATTAAAAAAGATAAAACTTTTACAGAAGCAAATTTATTGGCTAAAGTTGATAATATATTTATTATGCTTTTAAGTTCTATTATGGTAGGTAATTTAGATAGGGTAAAACACAAGTTAAGTAATAGTTTATTTAATGAATATAATTTATTCTTAAATAGACTTAAAGAAAATAATGAAATACAAATATTTGATGAATTAAATGTAAAATCATCTGAAATAATTGATATAGAAGAAGATACTGATAAATATGTAGTTAAAATTAGACTTGTTGCACGATATATGAAGTATAAGATTAATAGTAATACTCGTAAATATAAGAGTGGTAATGATACTAGCAGAGTGGAAGAAAAATATATTTTGGTTATGACAAAATCTAAAAATGCAGTTGATGAAGATATTATTAAAGTTTGTCCTGGATGCGGAGCTAGTATTGATGTAAATAATTCTGGCATATGCTCTTATTGTGGAACTGTTTATAATACAAAAGACTATGATTGGATTTTAGAGAAGATTATTGAGGATATAGATTAATATGAAAAAGAAGTATATTGTAGTAATTTTATTGTTAATTTCTTTATGCACTTTTAATATTGTGTGTGTTAAAGCAGATTCTGGATTTGATTTTGACTATGGTTCATCTAGTGGTTCATCTCATAGTAGTAGTTCAAGTAGTCATAGTTCAAGTAGTCATAGTTCAAGTGGTAGTTCTAGTAAGCATGAAAATACTTCCTATGAAAGTACGGATTCTAAAGATGACAAAATTGGGATGATATTTGAGTTTTCTACATTTATTATTCTTATTCTTTTGTTAGTAGCTTTAAAGTTTTCTAGAACTGGTGAAAAACTAAATAGAGTTAACTTAGATAAATCAAAAGAGTTAAAGAATAGAGATATTTTAAAATATATGGATTTTTTTGATAAAGATGATTTTGTAAAAGAAAGATATAGAGATTATATAGAAATTCAAAATGCATGGATGAGTTTTGATTATGAAAAAATAAGAAGTCTTGTTACTGATGAATTATATAATCAATATAAAATGCAGCTTGATACATTGAAAGTAAAAAATGAATATAATAAAATGAGTGATTTTACATTTTATAATTGTATAATTACTGATATATATGAAGAAAATAGTCAAACAGCTATTACAATTGAATTATTAGTGTCATTTTATGATTGGATTGAATGTAATAAAGAAGTAATTCGTGGTAGCTCAAAAGAAAAAATAAAAGTTCGATATAAAATGACATTTGTGTCTTTTAAGAATAATAATTGTTTAAAATGTCCAAATTGTGGTTCTGAAATTTCAAATTTATCTACTAATAAGTGTGAATATTGTGGAAGTATTATTGTGCATAAAACAGATAAATGGTTATTAAGTAAAAAAGAAATAATAGAACAGGGATTTGATATTTAAGTTAGTATTTTTATATTAACTTTTCTTTACTAAAATTTTTATGTGCTTTATAATTAAGTGTAGATAGGAGGATTTTTAATGAATGATAATAGTTACACAATCTTTTGTTCTAGATGTGGAGCTGAAATGAAAAGTAGTGCAAGATATTGTATGAAGTGTGGTAATTTAAATCCTGATCATCCAGAAAATAAGAGTATGGAGAAATTTATGCCAAAGTCTCAAGGTTATTTTGTTGGTTCTGGAAAGTCAATAGTTGGTACATTAGACCCTAATAGTGGACTTATACTTAGTGTTGCGAATAATACTGGTAGTTCAAAAATGTGTTTTTTACTTACATTTGGTATATATTTTATTATAGTTTTTTTAATTGGATTATCTACAATTTTAGGTCTTAGTAATATTTATGATATTATTTATACTAATTTAGCTGTAACCTTTCTAATTATTTCATTAATTTTTATATTTATATATTCGAGTGAAAGAATGTATATGAAAATGAATAAACCTTGGTGGGCGGCATTAGTACCTTTTTATAATTATTTTGTTTTGTCTGATGTAATTTTCAATAATATGTTTTTAGGTTTTCTTATATTTGTTCCTATAGTTGGAAGTATATATATGCTTATTTTATACTATAAACTTGGGAAAGCATTTAATAAAAATGGTATTTTAACAGCTCTTTTCCCTTTAATTATGTTACCGATTATAGGATTTGGAGATTCCTTATATAATAATAGAAGTTATATAAAAAATGATTCTAAAAATTCTCTTGAAAAAGATTATAAGTTTAAGAAGATTTCATTTTCATTTGCATTTTTTTTAATAATTATTAGTATTATTAATATTTGTTATGTTAACTTAGGTGATTTAATAAAACTTGTTTCTTCTAGTGGAGATTGGTATTACTATTATGCTGGTAATAAAATGTATAAAGAAGTAAAGAAACAGATGGAAGATGGCACTTATGAAATTACTTGTGATAATGTTGTATATAAAAGGGAAGATGGTACAATATATTTTTATTACTTAGATGTAGGTGATGAATACAATTTAATGTTTTCTGTTACAAGAGAACCAATAGAAGGATATGTTAAAGTCGTTTCTTTATATGGTGAAAGAAAGTATTATGTTTCAGTAACTGATGGTAAAAGAGGAATAAAAGAAATAGATGCTGATCAATTAAAAGTATCTAGTGCTAGTAATTTTAAGAAGTTAGATGAGACTTATATAAATTCTAAAAAATGTGAATTAGAGTAATTTTTATATATATGAGGTTTATTATGAAGAAAAATGCTAGTAAAGTTATTTTGTTTTTAGTGGGTATAATTATAATAATATTAATTGGTTTAGGTGTTTTGATTACTAATAATATAATAGTAATTAATAATGATAATACTAAAGTTGTTAATAATGAAAAAATAAAAGAAATTGTTGATGATGAAACTAGTAGTGATACTAGTAGTAATAAAGATGCAAATAATGAAAATTTTGAACTTAAGAAATTTACTTTTGAAACAGCATATGGAAAAGAAACAATTGAAGCTGAAGAGGCTCTAGCAGGGCAAGGTAGCGCTGGAGCAAGTAATAATATTTTTTATTTAAAAGATAATAAATTATATTTATATGGTCATGGTGATGAAGATGAATTACTTGCGAATGGTGTTGATAAAATTTATTATAAAACAAAGTATGCTGATCAAATTACTGTTATTTTAAATAGTAGTTCAACTATTAGTAAAGAAAATGGTTATATTGAATATGAAAGGTAACAATTGGTGAGTATTTATGAAAATAATAAAATAGAGGAAAAGAAAGATAAGGTTAGTCGCCAGAAAAATAATGATTATAAAATTAGTTATAAAGATGAAGAGTATGTTACTAAGAATAGTCAAAATAATGATAGTACCATAAATAAAAGAAATATAATAAGTCTTAAAAACAATAATAATGAGAAGTCTGCTCTTGCTATTGAGTCTAAATTAAATGATATTTCTAATAAAGAGTGGGAAGAAATAAAAACTATGGCAGATGAGAGTAAAGAGAATACTTATGATGGAATTGGTGTTAACTATATATTTAAAAACGGTGTAATTAATAGTTCTAGATTAACTTTTCTTGCTAATGTATCTGGTAGTTTTGGAGGAGTTTCGTGGTTAAGCGATGAAGGGTATAATTTTGATGCTGAAACTGGAGAGTTATTAAAGTTAGAAGATATTGGTACTGGTGTATATGATTATGTATATAATACATGTATTAGTAATCTTGAGGGCGAAACATCTCTTTTTGACAATTGGAAAATAGTGTAAAAGAAGAGTTAAACAAAGAGGGTAATTGGTATTTTACAGATAATGGAATAAGAATTATTTTTCAAAAATATTCTATTTCAGATGGTAGTTTTGGTATAAAAACGATAGATATAAAAAAAGATGAAATTAATAAATATTTACTTAATAAGTATAAGATAAAATAAGAGTACTTGCAAAAGTTATAATAATTTTATATAATAATCTCAAGTCGTTATTTAGAACTAATAATAAGACTATTTAAGCAAAGAGAGTTCGTGGTTGGTGTAAACGAATATTAAATACTTATTTATCTACTCTATAGATGATATTTTATCCGGGTAATACCGTTATCTAAATAAGTTAAATAAAGGATGGTACCGTGCTTTTGCACTCCTTGGTATCATTCTTTTTTTGTATTTTGGAGGTGAATTATGGAAAAACATGTAAAGACGGGTATTGGAGTTTTAATTGAAGATAAAGATAGTAATAAAATCTTACTTGGACATAGAGTTGTTTCAGCGAAAGATACTGGTGGTATTTATGAACCTGATTCTTGGACACTTCCTGGTGGTAAGCAAGAATATGAAGAGACAACGATTGAGACGGGTATTCGTGAGGTTAAAGAAGAAACAAATTTAGATGTTTCTGATTTAGAGTTATATTTTGTCTCGGATGATATTGCTATTGATAGACATTATGTAACAATTGATTATATTACTAATACTTTTGTTGGAAATATTAAAATAATGGAACCTACTAAGATTGATGAGTGGAAATGGTTTTCGATTGAAGAACTTCCAGAAAATATATATTCTCCATCGAAAAAATGTATTGAATATTATTTAGAAAATAAAAGAAGAAATGAGGATTAGATATGATAGATATTAAATTAATAAGAGAAAACAGAGATTTAGTAAAAGAAAATATTAAAAATAAATTTCAAGATGAGAAATTACCTTTAGTTGATGAAATTTATGAACTTGATAAAAGAGTTCGTGAAGTTCAAGTTAAAGCTGATGGACTAAAAGCCGAAAAAAATAAATTAAGTGGCGAAATTGGTAAATTAATGAAGGAAGGTAAAAAAGACGAAGCTGAAGGAATAAAGAAAACTATTCAAGAAAATTCTGATGAAATCACTAAGTTAGAAGAAGAACAAGAAACTTTAACTAGTCAAATTAAAGAAAAAATGATGGTTATTCCACAAATAATGGATCCTTCTGTACCAATTGGAAAAGATGATAGTGAAAATGTTGAAGTTCAAAAATTTGGGGATCCAGTTGTGCCTGATTATGAAATTCCACATCATGCAGATATAATTGCTAGAGTTAATGGAATGGATAAAGAAGCAGCAGGTAGAACTAGTGGTGAAGGATTCTATTATTTATTAGGTGATATTGCAAGACTTCATGAAGCAATGCTTGCGTATGCAAGAGATTTTATGATTGATGCGGGATTTACTTATGCAATTCCTCCATTTATGATTCATAGCGATGTTGTAACTGGAGTTATGTCTTTCCCAGAAATGGAAGCAATGATGTATAAGATTGAAGGAGAAGATTTATACTTAATTGGAACAAGTGAACATAGCATGATTGGTAAGTTTAAAGATCAAATTTTAAAGAAAGAAGAGTTACCAGTACATATGACAAGTTATTCACCATGCTTTAGAAAAGAAGGTGGAAGTCACGGACTTGAGGAGCGAGGACTTTATCGTGTTCACCAATTTGAAAAACAAGAAATGATTGTTATTTGTGAACCAGAAGAATCTATGGATTGGTATGAGAAAATGTGGAAATTAACTGTTCAATTATTTAGAAACTTTGATGTACCAGTTAGACAACTTGAATGTTGTAGTGGAGATTTAGCAGACTTAAAAGTAAAATCTTGCGATATTGAAGCTTGGAGTCCAAGACAAAAGAAATATTTTGAAGTTGGAAGTTGTTCTACATTAGGAGATGCTCAAGCAAGACGTTTAGGAATCCGTGCAAAAGGAGAAAAAGGAACATATTATTTACATACATTAAATAATACAGTAGTTGCTACTCCAAGAGGACTTATTGCTGTAATTGAAAATAACTATCAAGAAGATGGTTCAATTAAGATACCAAAAGTCTTACAACCATATATGGGTGGTAAAACTGAAATTAAACCAACTAAATAGAGAATTAATTTTCTCTATTTTTCTTTTATTTATTCATTCATTTTGTATTAATTTACATCTTAAAATATAAATGATATAATTTTTGTAGGATGTGATAATATGAATGATAATATTGGTTTTGGAAATATAAATAATACAGATTTTTTATTTGATAATAATAATGAGTCTTCTACTAATTTAAACAATAAAGTATATTCTTGCTTAAATTGTGGAGTAAAAGTTTTAACAAATAATAATATAAGTACTTGTCCAATTTGCTCAGGAAATATGAGTAGTATAACTGATGATGTTAAAGCAATAGATGGTTATATTCCTTTTACTAAGAATATTGATGAGGTTAGAAAAATTTATAAGAAAAAAGTTATGTTTAATCCGATAGTTCCTTTTATATTTAAGAAGAAGTCTACTATTGATTCTATTACTCCAGTATATGTTTCTGCGACATTAAATGATGCTAATATTAGTGGTAATTCTTTGTTCTTAGGTGGTAATAAAACGGCTAAAAATCAAAAATTATCTACTATTTCTAAGACTGAGTTATCATATACTTCTAATTTTGATTATAAAAATGTTTTAATAAATTCTTGTTCTAAGATAGATGATAATTTATTTAATTCTATTTGTAATTATTCATGTAATGTAGAGCCATATAACGATGAATTATTAAATAATATTTGTATTTTATCTGATAGTAGTTTAGAAGATGTTAAAAATAAACTTAATAAAAAGATAATGAATCATGCTTTAATTATAATAAGGGATAATATAAATTATGGATTAAAAAAGTTATCTAAAAATGAAATGATAATTACTAATAATTATTGTAAAAATATATTAGTTCCTATTTATTTATTAAATGTTAATTATAATGCTAAAAGTTATAAATTTATATGTAATGGAGAAAATGGTAATAATAATATTAAGTTACCTATAGGAATAGTTGAGACTATTATATTCTCTATTTTATCATTTTTAATTATTTTATTTATTTCATTTTTGTTTACGAAGTTTTTTTAGGAGATGTTATTTATGAAAAAATTTAAGTTTATTATATTTGGTTTATTTATATTTTTTATAGTAAACAATAATGTATTTGCTAGTACTAATACATATACTAGGACAAAAGAGGCGCCTCTTGTACCTAAAGATGTTGTTGTAGATGAGAATAATATTAATAATATTTTAAATACTCCTGCAGTTTCTAGTAGTGAAAAAGTTTATGATTATGCAGATTTATTAACGGATGATGAGGAGAAAAAGTTAGTTACTAATATTAATGAATATATTAGTAATAGTATAATTGATGTTGCAATTGTTACTACAAATAATTTAAATGGTTATAGTATTTCTGACTATGCATATAATTTTTATGACTATAATGATTTTATGAGTGATGGTGTTGTTTTTGTTATAAAAGTTGGAGGAAGTGAACCTGAAATATTTATGGGAAATAGTGGAGCAACTGATGGAAAAGTATTTACAATTTATACACAACAGAGAATAAATCAGATGCTTGCTTATATTTATAAAAATGTTAGTGCTAAGAATTATTATAATGCATGTGACGATTATGTTAAACTTCTTAAAGGTTATTTTAATATAGATAGAGGTGGA
Source organism: uncultured Mollicutes bacterium (assembly GCA_900543055.1). Taxonomy (GTDB): domain Bacteria; phylum Bacillota_I; class Bacilli_A; order RF39; family UBA660; genus UBA3789. The sequence goes on along the minus strand of UQQI01000007.1, from coordinate 36,116 downwards.
AATTATAGAGTAGATGAAGATGGAAAATTAGTTAAGAATATTCCATGGATTGAGATTATTACTTTAGCTTTAACTCTTACATTTATAATTGTTATAGTATCTATTACCAAGTTAAATTCTAATAAAAAGGTATCTTTTGCTGATACACTTGATAATTGTATTGATAAAAATACTTTAATGGTTAAGATTAATTCTAGTAATGAGTCATTTATAAATAATAACTTTCAAAATAGAATTTAATGTTGTATAATTAATTTATAATAATTTAGATAGGAGAAGTTAATATGGGATTAATTAGAGCTGCTGTTGGAGCAGTTGGAAGTACTCTTCACGACCAATGGAAAGAGTATATTAAATGTGATGATTTAGGTAATAATATTTTAATGAGAAAAGTATCTACACCTAATGGAATTATTACAAAGGATAGTGCTATTCAAGTAGCGCCTGGTCAAATGGCAATTATTTATGAAAATGGTAAAATTTTAGATGCTACTGCAGAAGCAGGAATTTATACATTTGATCAATCATCTTCACCATCATTCTTTGCTGGTCAATTTGGAGATGTATTCAAAGAAATGTGGAATCGTTTTGTATATAATGGTGGTACAAGTAAAGAACAAGCAGTATTTTATGTAAATGCTAAAGAAATCATGGATAATAAGTTTGGAACACCTGCACCAATTCCATTCCAAGATTGGTCTCATCCAATTCCAAATCAAATGACTGGAGCAATGAGTCCTTTAAGAGTAGAAGTTAAATGTTTTGGTAAATATACATTTAAGATTACAGATCCTGCTATTTTTATGTCAAAAGTTATGGGAGTCGCTGATGAATATACTAAAGATGATATTTGTGAGCAAATGAGATCTGAAGTAATTGGTTCTTTTCAAAATGTCTTAAATGAATTAGGAAATAGTGTTCATAAAGTACCTGTGTTAGAGTTACCAAGCAGTACTGATGAAATTAAAAAAATAATGGATGAAAAAGTATTTGATCAACCTATTAGAGATAGAGGATTAAGTATTGTTGGATTTATAGTAGAGAGTGTTACATTAGATGAAGAATCTAATAAGAAGATTGATAATTATGAATTATCAAGTAATACATTCATGCAACAAGGTACACTTACTGGTGCATATGCACAAGCAGTACAAGATGCTGCAAATAACGCTAATGGAGCTGCAAATGGATTCATGGGTGTTGGAATGATGAATATGGCAAGTGGTGGAGTAGTTGGAGGAGTTGCAAATGGAGCTTTTGCAAATCAAACTACACAAGGTGCTACTCAAAGCTATGATCCATATAATGGAGGAGCACAACAAACAAGTGCACAACAAGATGCTTCTACAAATGTAGCAGCAGAAGTACCAAAATTCTGTCCTGATTGTGGAACTGCTACAAATGGAGCAAAGTTCTGTTCTAATTGTGGACGTAAATTAGTATAAGAAAAGATAGCCTTTTATGGCTATTTTTTATTTACTTTTTCATAGAAAAATGATATTATTGAATAGAAGATAAGGTGTGAGTTTGATTTATGAAAAAGTGTAATAAAGGTTTCACGTTAGTTGAATTACTAGTAACTATTTCTATTTTAGGTCTTATTACTGCTATGTCTATGCCTATTATTAGAAATATAATAGAGGCAAATACTCTAAAAAAATATATAACATATAAAGATTCTGTTGAAAGTAGTGCTAAACTTTATGTGGATTCTTATTCAGAAGATTTGTTTGGTAAAAATAAATCTGGTTGTGCTTATATTACATATGATCAAATGAAAGATAAAAATCTGATAAAAAACATCCAAGATAACAATGTTTCGTGTGATTCTGATAAGACATATGTAAGAGTTGTAAAATTGAATGGAAAGTATACATATTCAACACAAATTGGTTGTGGTAATTCTAGTGGTAATGAAAAAATTACCAGTAGTAAAGTAAATGTATTATATCCAAAAGGTGGAGTACCAAGAAATGAAACGTGTTCATATGATGCTGTAACTAAATTATCTGTTAAAGTAAGTCCCTATGAAAAGTATGAAAAAACTGATAAGAAAAAGTATGCATTAAACATTATTCTAGAAAGCTTTACAGGAATAAATAATGGAGTAGAAATAAGTTATGCTTGGCATAAAGAAGGAACGGATTCATCAAAAGATGTATGGCAAGATGCAACATTTAGAAGTATGGCATCATCAAAACAAGAAGAACAAATTCTAAATGGACAAACAATCACTTTAAAATCAAGTGAAATATTAACTCCAGACAAAGAAATAGGATGTTATAAATTATTAGTAAAAATTAATAAAGCAATGGATATTACTGGTACAGATTTAATTACAGATTTAAATAAAATAGTTACATTTGGATTATATAAAATAGATAATTTACCTCCAGTAATAAACTCATTAAGTGTTTCTTCAACAAACAAGTCATATAACGCTTTAAAAGCAAAAGTTAATATAAATGCAACAGATAACAATATGTTATCTTCACAAAATGATGTAAAAGTTTGTATAAAAACAAATACAAGTAGTTGTTCGTCAAATGATTATAAAACGTATGCTTCAAGTTATGATATAACTATTCCAGGTGGAAAGTATGATGGAAGTAAAAAAACAGTATATGTTTATGTAAAAGATAATGCTGGTAACGTAACATCAAAAACTGTAGATTATATATTATATAAAGAATGTTCTACTTCAATATTAGATTCAAACAATTTAAAAGAAAAAGGTACATGTACAAAGAAATGTGGTGGAGGAACTAGATTAGACACATATGGTAAAAAAGATAAATATACTGGTGTTCAATGTAGTGGTACTGCTAAAAAACAAGAAACATGTAATACAATGGATTGTTGTAGTAAAGTTAATTATACAGATGGTAGTATATGTTCTAAAACATGTGGTGGAGGAACATTAAATAGAATTGCAAGATCTGCATTTGACAATAGTGCTTGCCCTAGTCTTAATACATCAACTGGTGGTTCTGCTTGTGGAACAGGTATTTGTGATAAAACTATAACAATTACATTTACTGGTAACGGTTCATCAACTAATGAAAAAAGAAGTTGTACATATCATCCCTATTTAGGAGAATCTGGATGTAGTATTACAACGCCTTATATAAATAGACCTGGTTGGAATATATATGGATGGAATACGAATGTTAACGCCACAAGTGCTTCCGTTGGAGCAGGAGCATCAGTTTATGTAACTTCAAATACAACTTATTATGCAATTTCTTCTAAATGGATTGTATCTAAGTTTAATTTTAAAATAAGTGATAGAAAAAATTTATATTATATTTCTCAAGAAGCAGATGCTAGAGGATGTAATATTTGGAATACTGGTAATACTTGTATTGTTACTGCACCAAATGTTAATATGGGAAAAACAATAGATAATAGTCAAGCAATAAAAGGATATTTCAATCTTAGGTGGAATGGTAATAATAAATCGGTTGTACCTGGTTCAAATGTATGGATTAATGATGGAGAACTATTTAATTTATCTGCTAGTCCAAAAAGTGAATATGTTGGTGTTTCTAATAAAATTTATGTATTTTATAATGCTAATGCTGTATTAAGAGGAAACCAAGATACTTTATTTTCTGAAGGTGTTTCAACAAAAACAATTAAAGGTTATATTGCAACTGGTGGATATTTTAAATGGGATGGAGTATGGATAATCGATAGTCATAATAAATTGGTATGGTTTAGAGGTCAGGGAGTTAATTTAGATAAGACTAAGAAATGTGTGAAAATTAAGGATGATAGTAATTGTAATGGTACTACAAATAAGATTTATAATGCATATATATCATTAAGATTATTGAAGAGACGTTAATAATATAGGGAATAACTTTTATTCCTTTTTTTTAGTAGAAGATTAGTATTTTAAGAGTACAATTACTCTATTTTTATATTATTATTTTGCAATAAATATCTTTTATGTTAATTGATTATTTGCCTAAAATAGGAGTTTTTTATTTTTCTTATATTTTTATTATTTGTCTTTTTTTAGGAACTTTATCTTTATTTTTACCTTATTTTATAAGGAAATTAGTTAATATATTAATTTTTTATAGCAAGAGTCTTCTACCCAATTTGACAATAATTATGGATGTTGTTAGAATAGAGAACGTTACAAACAAAGAGGTGTTTTTATATGATTAATAGAGAACAACAAATGATTGAGCAAGTTTCAGAGGAACCATCCCTGATTTTCAAATTTATAAAAGACGGAGAATTTGAAGTAATTGAAAAAATGGTAAAAGAAAATCTAGTTGATGTTAATTTAGTAGATAGTCTTGGAAATGACGTTGTTACTAGATTATTAAAAGTAAGAGAATATGATTTAGTTATTACACTAATGAAGAAAAGAAATTGGGATGTAAATCATCAAAATGTTGATGGAAATACATTTGGTCATATTTTAGCTTTAGATAATTCAATTAGTACTGTAAGTATTGTAAATCAATTAATTAAGAAAACTAAATTTTTACCTAATATAAAAAATAAAAAAGGTGAAACTATTCTTGATAGAGCTCTTAATAATAATTATTTATGTGCAGCATTTAAAATTTTAGAAGATAAAAGATTTAATTCAATTGATGTATTTTCTTTTAAAAACTTAATTAATGCTAGTATTAATAATACTTATTATGGAAAATATTCTAAATTAAATAACTTAGAAATTATAGTTGATAATTTAGAGAAAAAAGAGTTAAATTCAACAATGACTGATTTAATTAATAATATATGTGATAATATGGATAGTATTAAGAATGATATTTTAAATAATAATTCTAGAATACTTAATAATTTAATTAATAGTCATTTAGATTAAGGGAATAAACTTGTTTTATTCTTTTATTTTTGGTATTATAATCTAAGTTAAAGGAGTGGTATTTATGCATTTACCTGATTATAAGGAAGCAAGATCTCGTCAGCATAGAGATTATAATAGAATAGATTTTGATATAAAAGAAGAAGTTATCAATAAATATAGTGGAAAGAAGTATTTTTTAAAGACATATGGTTGTCAAATGAATGAGCATGATAGTGAAAATATTGCTGCTTTACTTGAAAAACTTGGTTTTACTAGAGTTGATGATTATAATGATGCTGATCTTGTTTTATTAAATACATGTAGTATTAGAGAAAATGCTCATAATAAGGCTTTTGGTATGCTTGGTAGACTTAAGCATTTAAAGATGGATAAGAAGGATTTAATAGTAGGTCTTTGTGGTTGTATGGCACAAGAGGCAAGTGTTGTTGAAGAAATTCTTAAAGATTATAAATTTGTTAATTTTGTATTTGGTACACATAACTTATATCAGTTACCTGAAATAATTGATACTGCTATTAATGAGAAGAAACAACAAGTAGAAGTATTTTCAAGAGAAGGTGATTTAGTTGAAGGATTACCTGTAGTTCGTACTAACAATTATAAAGCATATGTTAATATTATTTATGGATGTGATAAGTTCTGTACTTATTGTATTGTTCCATATACTAGAGGAAGAGAAAGAAGTCGTAAGAAAGAAGATATTCTAAAAGAGATTGATGGACTTGTAAGAGACGGTTATAAAGAAATTACTCTTCTTGGACAAAATGTAAATGCCTATGGAAAAGATTTATATGATGACTATAATTTAGGTGATCTACTTGAAGATATAGCTTTAAAGGATATTCCAAGAATTAGATTTATGACAAGTCATCCATGGGATTTTACTGATAAGATGGTTGAGGTTATTGGAAAATATCCAAACATAATGCCTAGTGTACATTTACCAGTACAAAGTGGTTCATCTAGAATTCTTAAGTTTATGGGAAGACGTTATACTAGAGAAAGTTATTTAGAATTATTTGATAAGATTAAGAGTACTGTTCCAGGTGTTTCAATATCTACTGATATTATTGTAGGTTTTCCAGGAGAGACTGAAGAGGATTTCCAAGAAACACTTAGTTTAGCAGAATATTGTAAATATGATAATGCATTTACATTTATTTTCTCCGCTAGAGAAGGAACACCTGCTGCAAAATTACAAGATGATACTGATATTAAGACTAAGGAAGAAAGACTTTATAGATTAAATGATGTAGTTAATAAATATTTCTTAGAGAATAATAAGAAACTAGAAGGAAGTGTTCTTAAAGTTTTAGTAGAAGGTGTATCTGAGAAGAAAGATATGTATTATGGTTATAGTGAAACTAATAAACTAATTAATTTTACTGGAAAAAATATAAGTGCTGGTGATATTGTAGATGTTAAAATTACATCTGCTAAGACATGGAGTTTAGATGGAGAACTTGTATAGTGCAATTGATGAAATTGTTCTTTCTATAAAAGAATCAAAAGAATATAAAATGTCTATTTCTTTGAAAGAAAAAATGGAGAAGAATATTGATTTAAAAAATAAAATAAATAAAATTAAGAATTTACAAAAAAAATATATTAGAAGTGGATATGATTCATCTATAAAAAGTGAATTAGATAAATTAAATGAAGAATTATTTAATATTCCAATTTATAAAATATATTTAGACAATTTAGAAGTTGTGAATCAGAAAATAGATTATGTAAAAGATAGTTTAAATGATTACTTTTATAAATTATTTAATGAATAAAAAAGAAGTATTAGTATTTTGTTTCTAGTACTTCTTTTGTGCTTTTTACTGTATCTTTTATAAAATCTTCTACAAGATAAGTATCAAAACTATATGTTTGTTCTTGTTTTGAGTTTTCTATAATTATTCCCATTTTATTTATTAAAATATCCAATTTGTCTATCGGAATTTCATCAATTATTGTTTTTGGTTTTTGAAACTCTTCATAAAATAATGATAAGTCCATATTATGATTTTCAATTATTTGAATATTTATATTAGTATAATCTGAATAAATCATATTTGTAATTTGTTCTTCTTTTGCATTAATTATAGTACCATCTAGAAGTTTTATAGAAGTTCCTTCAGCTATTTTTGGCATAAATTTTTCATACCATAATTTATCTGTGTATAGATGTATAAAATATCCTAATTCAAAATCATTCTTTTTAAATTTTTTATATTTTGTAGTATAAATATCTAAGTTTGGAATATCTTTATCTGTATTAATAATAAAATGAGATTTATCTTTAGTTTCTCCAATTTGTTTAGCAATATCTGGTGCAATAGATCCTAAATAATAATCTTTTTTATTTTTTATATTAAATTCTTTTTCTAATTCTTTTGCAATTGCAAGATGAATAATAGCTGATGCCATAATTATTACCTCCTATTATTATAAGTATATCATAAAATTTGTACTTTTCTTTTACATTATGCATAAATTATAGTGGAGGTATATATGGCTAATTATAAAGAGATTGTTACTAAAGCAGTAATATCTAAAGGAAAAAAACTATTTACAACAAATCATAGTATTGCAGTTACTAATCCATCTACTATACTTGGATGTTGGGTAATAAATCATAATTTTAATGGAAGTCTTGTTGATGGGAAAATAGTAATAGATGGTAGTTATGATGTTAATATTTGGTATTCTAGTGATAATGATACTAAAACTTTAGTTGTTACAGATACAAATACTTATCATGAAGTAATTAATATGAGAGAACATGAAGAGGGTGTGGATGAAGAAATTATTGTTAGAAGTTTAAGACAACCTAGTTGTATTAAAGCAGACATAGAAGGAGATAATATAACTTATACAATTGAAAAGGAGCTTGGCATTGAATTAGTTGGAGATATTAAGGTTAAGATAGAAGCTAATTTAGAAGAAGATCCTTGGGATGAGATAGAAGATACAAGTAATGATAATGTAAATAATAGTGAATCATCTTCTAATATGGATGATATTGATGAGAATTTTATTGAAGAAGAAACAATTTAATTGACAATTTAAATCTGCTTAATTATAATAAAACTCAATTTGGAGTGTATTATGGAAAATTCTTGTGAAGTAGATGAAGATATAGATGGAACTTATGCTCTTTTAGAAGGAGAAAAAGCATTTAGTAATTATGATTTTATTTATAGTCATTCTAATGAATGCTTAAGTGAGTTATTTAAATATTTTGATGTAAAAGATAAGAGGGTTTTAACAGTATTATCTTCTAGTGATCAATTATTTAATTGTTTAATTAGAGATTGTTTCAGCGTAGATACTTATGATATTAATAAATTAACAAAGTATTTTTATTATTTACGTAAATGGAATATTATGTACAATGGAGAGTTTTATTTACCATCTTCTATTACTGGTACTTTTATTTATAATCTTTTAAATAAAGTTGCTGTTTCAACTGATAGTGAAGAAGAGGCTTATAAGTATTGGAGTAAGTTTATTAGGAAATTCCCTGGTTTTTTATATAAATGTTTTTTTTATACTGGGGTTCGTGATAATTATAGTTTTGATTTTTCTTTAGATGATTTAAAAGATAAGTTGTCTTCATATGACTTGTCTTTTAAATGTTTGGATATGGGAAGTAGTGTTGATATCTCATCTAAATATGATGTTGTTATTACATCTAATCTTTCTGAGTACTTTGTAAATGATTTAGAGAAAATTTCTAATTATAAAAATAATTTAGATAATATACTTGATAGTAATGGATATATTATTTCATCTCATATGCTTAATTCATATATTCCATATTTAGAAAATAGTGTATTTAATTCTTCGTTTAATTCAAAAGAGTTTCCTTTTTATTATGATAAATTTTTTAATAATTATTTTCCTTTAGGTTATTGCTATCAGAAGAAAAAAATGGTGTCAACAAAAAATAGTTGACATCTTTTTAATTGTTTTATATAATATCATTGTTATTTAGAAATGGAGGGATAATAATGGCAGTTAAATTAAGATTAACAAGAATGGGTGCTAAGAAGAAACCTACATATAGAATTGTTGCTACTGATTCACGTCGTCCAAGAGATGGTCAATATTTAGAATTAGTTGGAACTTATGCACCAGTTGGTGAATGCAAAGTTAGAATCGATGAAGAAAAAGCTTTAAAATGGTTAAACGCTGGAGCTCAACCTACTGATACTGTTAAGAACTTATTAAGCAAAGAAGGAATCATGAAGAAATACGCTGATTCTAAGAAAAAGGATAAGTAATTATGGATTTAGTAGAGTTTACTCGTGAAATAGTTGAATCATTAGTAGTTAATACTGATGGTGTAACTGTAAAAGAATTTCCAACAGATGAAGAAAATACTATACTTATTCAAGTAATGGTAGATGAATCTGATATGGGAAGAGTTATTGGAAGAGAAGGAAGAGTTGCTAATGCTATTAGAACTTTAGTACAAGCAAATAGTTCTCTACACGATAATAAATATGTTAAAATCGATATAGATAAATTTTAGGAAGTCAAAATGACTTTCTTTTTTTTTCTATTTATTATATAATTTTATAGAGGTAATAATATGATAGAAAATTTAAATATTCCTAATCATGTTGGGATTATTATGGATGGAAATGGTAGATGGGCAAAAGAACGTGGTATGATTCGTACTATGGGACATAAGAACGCTGTTAAAACATTAAAAAAATTATGTATTCATATGGCAGATGTTGGAGTTAAGTATTGTTCATTATATGCATTTTCTACGGAGAATTTTAAAAGAGATAAGAAAGAAGTAGATTATTTAATGAATCTCTTTATAAGTGCTTTTAAAAAAGAATTTGATTTTATAAAAGAAAAGAAAGTAAGAGTTATGTTTTCTGGAAGAAGAGAACCATTACCTGAGAAGGTGCTTGAAGCAATGGATGAACTTGTAGAAGACACAAAAGATAATGATAGTTTAGTTCTTAATATATGTCTAAATTATGGAAGTCATGCTGAAATGGTTGATACTATGAAAAAAGTATGTGAAATGTATAAGAATAATGATATTAATCTTGATGATATTACAGAAGATTTTATTATGAAAAACTTATATCAAGATTTACCACCACTTGATTATGTAATTAGAACAAGTGGTGAATTAAGACTTAGTAATTTTATGATGTATCAGGCAAGTTATGCTGAATTTTATTTTCCTAAAGTATATTTTCCTGATTTTGGTCCAGAAGAATTTGATAAGGCTTTAGTAGAATTTAATAAAAGAAATAGAAGATTTGGAGGTATTAAGAAATGAAAAAAAGAGTAATTAGTGCAATTATTATGGTTGCAGTATTTATACCACTTTTAATTATGGGCGAGTTACCATTTGCAATATTTATGACAATTCTTGGAATGTTTGGATTTTATGAATTAGTGAAAGTTCGTGAATCTAAAAAAAAATTTCCAACATGGCTTAAAGTACTTGCTTACTTTATGATAGCATTTTTTGCATTAAACAATGTTGGGTCAATAGAATTTCAATATAATTTTGATTATAGAGTAATGGCTTTAATTATATTTTTATTTTTAACGCCAATTGTATTTATTAATGATAATAAAAAATATAATATAAATGATGCATTGTTTTTAATTGGTTCAATATTATTTATTGGATTAAGTTTTAATTTAGTAATTATAACTCGTAATTTTGATATTAATTATATTTTATATTTACTTTTAATTACTACAATTACGGATACATTTGCTTTGCTTACAGGTATGCTTGTTGGTAATCATAAGTTAACAGATATTAGTCCAAAGAAGACAATAGAAGGATCTATTGGTGGTACTTTGATGGGGACAATAGTAGCAACAGCATTTTATTTTACTGTAATTAATTCATCTTGTTCACTAGTTTTATTAATATTAGTAACATGTGGATTATCGGTAGTTGGACAGATAGGAGACTTAGTTTTTTCTGCTATTAAAAGATATTATGATGTAAAAGATTTTTCTAATTTAATACCTGGTCATGGTGGTATTTTAGATAGATTTGATAGTTTAATATTTGTAATACTTGCATTTATTATTATTAAAGGAATAATTTAAGGAGGGGTATATTTGTCTATAATTTTAAATATAATATTATTTGTACTTATATTGGGTGTAATAGTTTGTGTACATGAATTTGGTCATTTTATATTAGCTAAAATGAATGGAGTTTATGTTTATGAATTTTCTATAGGTATGGGTCCTCGTATTTGGGGATTTAAAAAGGGTGAGACTGATTATAATATTCGTCTTATACCAATTGGAGGATTTTGTGCATTAGCAGGAGAAGATTTAGATGATGATGATGCGAAAAAGATCCCTAAGAATAAAAGACTTCAAGCAAAGAAGGCTTGGCAAAGATTTTTAATAATGTTATTTGGTCCAATGAATAACTTTATTCTTGCAGTTTTATTATTATTTGTAATTGCTCTTTGTTATGGTGGTACTTCTATGAAACCAATAATAACAAGCGTAGAGTTAGGTTCTGCTGCATATAAGGCTGGACTTGATGATGGTGATAGAGTAATTAAAATCAATAATCATAAAATTAGTTCAGTAGATGATATTAGTCTTTATTTAGCAATTGCTAATCCAAAAGAGAAAAGTACTTTTTATGTTGAAAAGACTAATGGAAAATATGAAACTATAAAAGTAAAACCAGAACATATAAAGACAAAAGATGGAGAATCTTATAAATATGGTATTGGTATGCAACAAGAAAGAACTCATGGATTTTTAAATGCTATTAAGTATTCTTATCAAAAAACATGTTCTATATTTAAGCAAATGTTTGTAACTGTTGGTTCTTTATTTACTGGCGGAGTAAAGGTAAGTCAATTATCTGGACCTGTTGGAATATATTCAATAGTTGGAGAACAAAGTAAAGGTGGACTAGCTAATATCTTATACTTAATTGCTTTCTTAAGTATTAATGTAGGATTTATTAATTTACTTCCAATACCAGCATTTGATGGTGGACATATCTTATTTATAATTATTGAAAAAATCAAAGGTAGTCCAGTAAATCCTGAACTTGAAAATAAAATTCATTCAGTATTCTTAATGTTATTATTACTATTAATGATAGTAATTACATTTAACGATATTTTACGTTTATTTTAAAAGAACTTATTGTTCTTTTTTTAATTTAAAATTATAATTAATTTGTATGGAGGTATTTAAATGATAATAACTTTTTTGATAATAATAGTTTTAATGTTTACTATCTCTATAGGTATTTTAATATATAGTAAAGATGAATATGATTCTTCACTAGATGATGATAAAAAAATAGATTATGATAAGAATATAGATGATGAAATAATTTGAGGTGTTTAATATGATGTTTATTTATGTTTTATTAATTGTACTTGCTGTTATATTATTTGGTATTGGTATTATAATTAGCAATATTCGAAATAAAGTTATTAAAAGTGAATTATCTAAAAGTTCTTATAATTTAGATAATGAAGAAAGTAATAATAACTCTACACCTGAAATTATAAATAGTGAGATAGTTGAAGAGTTTTTAGAAATTTAAATATAGAAGGATTTAATATAAAAATCTTTCTTTTTTTTGGTATAATACCTATGGGTGGTGATATCTTGATTGCAGGAGTTCTTGTTGAAATATCAAATAAAAATGTTGATAAAATATTTAATTATAAAATACCTGATGATTTAATTTCAGATATACGTGTTGGAATACGTGTATTAGTTCCTTTTGGTAGAATGAATTTGGAGGGGTTTGTTTTAGAAATAAAGGATAAGAGTACAAGCAATGCAGAACTTAGAAGTATTACTAGTATTGTTGATAAAGATATTGTACTAAATGAAGAATTACTTAAATTAGGTGTTGATATGAAAAAAGAGACACTAGCAACTTTAATATCTTGCTATCAAGTAATGTTACCAAAAGCTTTAAAGGCACAATATGGTTCGGTTGTTAATATAAAATATGATACTTTATATAGATTAAATAATAATTACAAGGATTTTTATAATGAGGATAAATTAAATGATACCCAAAAAAGTATTATTAAATTATTAGAAGAAAAAGAACTTGTCTTAAAAAAAGAACTTGATAGTATTTCCAATAGTAGTGTTAAGACTTTGTTAAAAAAGAATGTTATTTTAGAAGAAAAAAGAGAACATTATAGACTTAAGTATAATAATCAGAAAAAAGTTATTTGTACTCTTACAGAAGAGCAACAAAGTGTTGTTGATGAAGTAGTTAATAGTCTTCCTAATACTTATTTATTGTATGGTGTTACTGGAAGTGGTAAGACTGAAGTTTATATGGAACTTATTGATTATTATTTAAAGCTTGGCAAAAAAAGTATAGTTTTAGTTCCAGAAATTTCTCTTACTCCTCAAATGGTTAGTAGATTTCAAGCTAGATTTGGTGATAGGGTTGCGGCACTTCATTCGGCTTTAAGCGATGGTGAAAAGTACGATGAGTGGAGAAGAATTGTTAGAGGAGAAGCATCGATTGTAATAGGTGCTCGTAGTGCTATATTTGCTCCATTTGATGATATTGGAATAATTATTATAGATGAAGAGCATAGTGATTCTTATAAACAAAGTGATCCAAGTCCTAGATATAGTGCTAAAGATATTGCTTTAAGAAGGGCAAAGTATCATAATTGTTCTGTTATTATGGGAAGTGCAACACCTTCACTTGAAGCAATGGCTAGAGCACAAAAAGGTGTATTTAAACTTTTAACACTAAAACATAGAGTTAATGGTAAAGAGTTACCTAATATTAATATAGTTGATATGAATGAAGAAAGTAAAAAAGTAATTGGACATTTTTCTAAAATATTACTTACTGAGATATCCAAAAGACTTGAAAAAAAAGAACAAGTAATTTTATTACTTAATAGAAGAGGATATTCTTCATTTGTTACTTGTAAGAATTGTGGATATACATTTAAATGTCCTAATTGTGATATAACACTTACATATCATAAGAGTAGTAATACTTTAAGATGTCATTATTGTGGATATGGAGAAAAAGTATATTCTAAGTGTCCAAGCTGTTCTGAAGATTCGCTTACTAGTCTTGGTATTGGAACCCAAAGAATAGAAGAAGAATTAAATGATGAGTTTTCTAGTGCTAGAGTTCTTAGAATGGATTATGATACTACTAGTAGAAAAGGTATGCATGAGAAAATGATAGAAGACTTTAAAGAACAAAAGTATGATATTCTTCTTGGTACACAGATGGTTGCGAAGGGACTTGATTTTTCTAATGTTACTTTAGTAGGTGTAATAAATGCTGATACATCTCTTAATATTCCAGATTTTAGAAGTAGTGAAAATACGTATTCATTACTTAGTCAGGTTGCTGGTAGAAGTGGTAGAAGTAGTAAAGATGGTAGTGTAATAATACAAACCTATAATCCTAAACATTATGCCATTAGTTTAACTAAGTATAATGATTACTTAAAGTTTTATAATGAAGAGATGAAGATAAGAAAGACTTTAAAATATCCTCCATATTATTATTTATGTAATATAAGAATAAGTGGAAAAGATGCTTCTTATATTTTAGATGAAGCATTAAAAATAAAAAGAAGTTTAGAAAGAAACCTTCATAATTTTATTATTTTAGGACCTAATACCAGTAGTTTATTTAGAATAAATAATATATTTAGATATAATATAATTTTAAAGTATAAAAAAAAGGATGGTTTGTATGAAATATTAACTAAGATAATTGAACACTATAAATCAAATAGTAAAATTAAGATTGATGTGGATTTTAATCCTAGTCAAATGCTTTAAAATATGGTATTCTTAAATATAGAATAGAGGTGTTTTTAGTGAATCAAGATATGAACAATAATACTAATAATCAAGAATTGGAATTCAATAAAAATAAACGTGAAGATTATGAACAATTAATGAGAGAGTCTTCTACAAAGACAGATGGTTATTGGGATAAAAACAATCCTATAGTAAAAATTATATTATTTGTCCTTTTTATAATTATTGTAATAGGAGCAGTGTATTATATAATGATGTATAATAATATGAAATAATAATTGATTATTAATTGGAGGTGAAAAGGGTGTTAGATGAGTATTTATCAAGAGATGATGTTAAAAACTTTATAAGTAGAATTAAGAATAATTCTAGATATTATTCAAAAGAAGTTTCTACTAATATGAATGGTTTCGCAACAAAGAGAGATATTTCTCTTTTCACTTTTTATGATGCACTATTTAAATTTAAAGTTATAATAGATGATGTATATTTGTTTGATGAATATATTAGTGATTTAGAAAAATTATATAAAAAAATTGATAATTTTGATGCCATGTCTATTGGAATAAATAAACTTATTTGTAGACTTGTCGGTGAAAAATTAAATATCAAAGATTATAATGATTCTATTTCAAAAAAAGAAATTATTAGTTATGTTTATAATAAATATATAGAAGATGGTTATTATATATATGGATTTAATAATCTACATGAAGATAGTGTAATTAATAATTGTTTTATTCCAGAAATTTATAATAACATCTATAGTAGAATGTTAGAAGTAAATAAGATATTTGCTAAATACAATGTTATAAATATAATTGAAAAAGACTTTTCTAAGAAGAGTATAAATTATACAGATAGTTTGTTTATGGGGTGTTACTATTCAGTATTTTCTCCGATGTACTTCTTCAATTTTTTATTAAACAATAGTTATTTTAAAGTTCAATTAGATGAAGATATTTCTTTGCTAGATGATTATAGTCTTTGTACTAAGAGAATTAAAAGGTTTATGAAATCTAATAATTTTTGTGAAAAAGATTATAATTATGTAATGGATGTTATAGATGAGGAGTGGAAGAGAATTACTTCTTCTAATAGAAAGATTGATTTAGTTGTTGTTAAGAGAAATTATATTGAGAGTAATGATTATAATGTAGATAGTTTTAATGATAATGCAATTGATATTTATGATATTGTTGATAGAATTATTAGTAATAAAAAGAATAATGTTTTATCTGATAAAGTTTTATATGATAACTATGAAGTTATTTCTTTTGATTATTTTGATTTAAGTACTAAGTCTTATAATAATGATTTTGTTGTTACTGATAATGAATTTAATAGTAGTTCTAATGAGTTAAAATTGACATTTGATTATTCTAATGCATATGGACGAGCTTCAATTTTAATTATTCTTGGTTCTTTACTTATATCTTTTGGTGTTATTTCTACTATATTTATGATTTTTAAGGGAGGTTTATTATGAAAATAGTATTTATGGGAACACCTGATTTTGCAGTTAATGTACTTCAGGGTTTAATTGATAATTATGATGTTGTAGGAGTTGTTAGTCAGCCTGATAAAAGAATAGGAAGACATCAAGTTTTAACTAATACCCCTGTTAAAGAACTTGCTTTGAAGTATGATATTCCTGTATTTCAACCTATAAGAATAAGAGAAGATTATGAAGATATATTAAATCTTAATCCAGATTTAATTGTTACTTGTGCTTATGGACAAATTATTCCTAAGGCTATACTTGATTATCCAAGACTTGGATGTATTAATGTACATGCATCATTACTTCCTAAATTAAGAGGAGGTGCTCCAATACATAAGGCTATAATAGATGATTATGGAACAACTGGGGTTACTATTATGTATATGGATGTTAAGATGGATAGTGGAGATATTATTAGTCAAAGAGAAGTAAAAATACTTGATAGTGATAACTTAGAAAGTTTGCATGATAAGTTAAGTGAAGTAGGAACAAGTCTTTTGCTAGATACATTACCTAGTATAATAGATGGTTCTAATAGTCGTACTAAGCAAGATGAAGACGAAGTAACATATGCTTATAATATAAAAAGAGAAGAAGAACATATTGATTTTTCAAAGACTAGTAGAGAAGTATTTAATTTAATTAGAGGATTATGTCCTGTACCTTCTAGCAATGCAATTCTTGATGAAAAAGAAATGAAAATATATAAAAGCATTATTAGTAGTAAAAACTATAATGGAGAATATGGCGAGATAGTTGATATTACAAAAGAAGGGATTGTTGTTAAAACAGGAGATGCTGCAATAATACTTACTGAAGTAAAACCATTTGGTAAGAAAAAGATGGATGCTAATTCTTATGTAAATGGAATAGGTAAAAATAATCTTATTGGTAAGGTGTTTAAATAATGAAAATGAAAGAATTGTTTAAAAATATAAAAGAACTTAGTAAAACTACTAAAGGAAAAGCGATACTTTTCTTTGGATTTTACTTTGTCTTTTTTATTATAATTATGATTATTGCTAGATTTGGAAGTAGAAATTATACTAAGCCTAGTGATTATGAAAAAGGGAAGTCTGGGACTTTTTATATTAATGATATTGTAGATAAGAATTATGGTTTTACATATCAAGTTAGTCTTGATAATGTTAAATATACTTATACTGGTACAAGAAATAGTAATAATACTTTGTTTGATTATAATGGTAATAATTATTTTAGTAGTGATGATAAGTACTTTATAAATAATAGTATTTGGTCAAAATGTGATAATCCAATTATGTTTTATAATTTTATAAATCCAAGTAAGTTAACTTCTATACTTGAAAATAGTTGGAATGAGGCAAATACGTCATATGAAGATGGTAGACATGAATATTCTTTATTAATATCTACTAATACTCTTAATAAATTATTAGATTCTAAAAATACTGATTATGATGATGTTCCAAATAAGATAGTTGTATCTACTGACAGTGATAAGCTTGCGAATAAGATTACTTACAATTTAGATAGTTATTGTAAACTTAATAATTTATGTGATAATAGTTTAAGTTTAGAGATTAGTTATGATAGATTTGGTAAGATAGAGGGAATAGATAATCCTATAGAATAGGTTTATCTATTTGTGTTATAATATCTGATTGGAAGTGATTAAATGAAAAATATATATGATTTAACTTATGAAGAGATGGAAGAATACTTCTTAAATATAGGTTCTAAAAAGTTTCATGCTATGCAGTTGTTTACATGGTTATATGAAAAGAGAGTAGAAAGCTATTCTGAAGTTACTAATATAAAGAAAGAATTATTAGATAATATTAGTATGGATTATTCGATAGATAGATTAAAGATAGTTAGCGTTGAAGAAGATGTTGATGTATCAAAATATTTATTTGAATTATATGATGGAGAACATATAGAAGCAGTTTTAATGAGACATGATTATGGAAATAGTGTTTGTATTTCTAGTCAAGTTGGGTGCAATATGGGATGCAAGTTTTGTGAGTCAGGAAGAAGAAAAAAAGTTAGAAATCTTGAGACTTATGAGATGGTTTTACAAATACTTATGATTGAAAAATTACTTGGTGAAAGAGTTAGTCATGTTGTTGTTATGGGTATTGGAGAACCTTTCGATAATTATGATAATTTATGTAGATTTTTGAAAATTATTAATCATCCTAAAGGTATGGCTATTGGAGCAAGACATATTACAGTATCTACTTGTGGTGTTGTTCCAAAAGTACTTGAGTTTAGTGAATTTCCTTTACAAATAAATCTTGCGGTTAGTTTACATGCTCCAAATAACGAAATTAGAGATAAAATTATGCCTATTAACAAAGCGTATCCATTAGAAAAGTTAATTCCAGCATTAAAAACTTACTTAGAAAAGACAAATAGAAGAATTACTTTTGAATATATTTTATTAAAAGATATAAATGATTCTACTAAGTGTGCAGAAGAACTTTCTAAACTTGTAAAAGGAATAAATTGTTATATTAATTTAATACCTTATAATGAAACTGAAAATATTGGTTTTAAAAGAACAAATACTATTCAAATTATGCGTTTTTATGATATACTTAAAAAGAATAATGTTAATGTAACAATCCGAAGGGAATTCGGTGGTAAGATAAGTGCTGCATGTGGGCAACTTAGAAGTAAGAAGGAGGAAGTATGAAATCTTTTTATTTAACTGATGCTGGTAAAGTAAGAGACCATAATGAGGATAGTGTAATTATTGTTAGTAATAAAGATAATGATTATTTAATGGCAATCGCTGATGGAATGGGAGGTCATTCTGCAGGGGAGGTTGCTTCATCTATTGCAATTAATTATTTAGGAAAACATTTTAAAGATACATTTATGAATATGTCTAAAGTAGATGCGGTTAATTGGATAAGAGATTCTGTTAATGAGATAAATTCTTTAATATTTAAACATGAGAAGACTCATCCAGAAAGTAAAGGAATGGGTACTACTCTTGTTATGGCATTGCTTACTAAAGAATATTTATTATTTGGAAATGTTGGAGATTCTAGTGGTTTTGTAATGAAAGATGGTAATTTACATAAAGTTACATATGATCATACATTAGTAAATTTACTTGTTAGTGCAGGGGAACTTACTAAAGAAGAAGCTAGTGTTCATCCAAAGAAAAATGTTTTGATGAAAGCGCTTGGTGCTTCTATGGAAGTTGATGTTGACATCTTTGATTGTGATATGGATGTTTCTGAGATTCTGCTTTCTAGTGATGGTTTAACTGGAATGCTTGAAAGAGAACAAATTGAGAGAGTTCTTCTTGGCGTAGGTGGTGTCGAAGATAAAGTTATTAAGCTAATTAGAAAAGCTAATAACAGGGGTGGAACAGATAATATTTCGGTTGCTTATTTGGTTCGTGAAGAAGGTGAAGATAAGTGATTACAAAGGGGCAAAAAATAAATGATCGTTATGAAGTAATTAGATCAATTGGCGAAGGTGGAATGGCTAACGTTTATCTAGGATATGATTGTATTTTAGATAGAAATGTTGCGATAAAAGTATTAAGAGGAGACTTATCTAATGATGAGAAGTTTGTAAGAAGATTTCAAAGAGAAGCATTATCAGCATCATCTCTTGCACATCCTAATATTGTTGAGATGTATGATGTTGGAGAAGATAATGGTACTTACTATATTGTAATGGAATACGTTGAAGGGAAGACTTTAAAACAATTATTAAAAAAGCGAGGTAGTCTTACTTTAAGTGAAGCAATTGATATTATGCTTCAACTTACTGATGGTATGGCTCATGCCCATGATTCTTATATAATTCATAGAGATTTAAAGCCTCAAAATATTATGATTCGTAATGATGGACAAATTAAGATTACGGATTTTGGTATTGCTATGGCGCTTAATGCTACACAGCTTACTCAAACTAATTCAGTAATGGGAAGTGTTCATTATTTACCACCAGAACAAGCTAGCGGAAAAGGTAGTACAATCAAGAGTGATATTTACTCTATGGGTATAATATTCTATGAGTTATTAACAGGAACACTACCTTTTAGAGGAGATAATGCGGTTGAGATTGCTTTAAAACATATGAGGGAGCCGATTCCAAGTATTAGAGAAGAGAATCCAAGTATTCCTCAAAGTATTGAGAATATTATAAAAAGAGCAACAGCTAAGAATCCTAAGAATAGATATGATAGTGCTCGTGAAATGCATGACGATTTGTTAACAGCACTTGATGATGATAGAATGGATGAAGAAGTTTATCAATATAAATATCCAGAAAATGAAAGTGAATCTAAGAAAAAAGTTAAGCCTCAAAAAGAAGAGACAAAAGAGGAATTCTTAGATGAAGAAGAACCTAAAAATTTTGAAAAACCAAAAGATACAGATGAAAATGTTGAAGATGATGCAGAAGAGTCAGCAGATGATAAAGCATTTAATAAAAATAAAAAAATTATAATAATTTTAGCTGCTATTTTTGGAGCAATCGTTTTAATTTTATTATTTATATTCTTCATTTTACCAATGTTTGGTGGAAATAAGAGTATCAAAGTTCCAAACTGTGAAGGATTAAAAGTTAGTCAGTGCGAAGCTAAACTTGAAAAAGTAGGTTTAGTTGCGAATAGTGATATTAAAACAAAAGCATCTGATAAGATAAAGAAAAATAGAGTTATTAAGACAAGTCCTGCAAAAGATAAAAAAGTAAAAAAAGGAACAGAAGTTACAATTACTAAGTCTAGTGGAGATGAAAGTGTTGAACTTGAAGATTATACAGGACTAAATTCAATAGAAGTTAAGACATTACTTGAAACTAAGTATGGATTAAATGTTACTATTGAGAAACGTGAAGTTAGTGATAAGAGTAAAAAGTATGAAGAAGATATAATTATTGGTCAATCACTTGCTGCTGGTAGTAAAGTAAAAGAAGGAGATATCTTAGTTTTATATGTACCGGATGATGCAGAGTTATTTGTTGATATGGCGAGTGAAGGATGGACTAAAGATGATGTTCAAGCTTTATGTGATGAATATGGATTAAATTGTACATTAGAACCAGTTGAGACAAATGCTTATGCTGAAGGAAAAGTAATTAGTCAATCAAGAAGAGTTGGAAGTACTATTTCAAGAGGTTCTAGTTTAACTGTTAAATATGCAGTAAAACCTACAAAGAAGCCAGCTGCTTCATCATCACCATCTACAACACCAAGTAGTGGTACTACTACAACACCAAGCGCATCACCAGATGATACAGAAAATCAATAGGGGGATTTATGAAGGGACAAATTGTTAAAATTAGTAGTGATTTACATTTTGTTAACTTTGAAAATAATATTTATCCTTGTAAATGTCGAGGTATATTTAGAAAAGAACATATTACTCCAGTAGTTGGGGATTATGTTCTTTTCAATAAGGATAAAAAGTTAATAGAAGAAGTCATTCCTAGAAAAAATTTATTTTATAGACCTAAGGTAAGTAATATTGATCAAGCTTTTTTAATTACTAGTTTGAAGTTACCTGACTTTTCACTTAATTTACTTGATAAATTTATTGTATTAATGGAGATTAATAAAGTTAAGCCAATTATATGTATTACGAAGAGTGATTTATTAACATCTTATGAGTTAGAAAATATAGAGAAGACTTTAGACTATTATCGTAGTATTGGATATTGTGTTGTTTATAATACTGAACTTGAAAAAATTGAGGAGTTACTTAAAAATAAGATTAGTGTTTTTACAGGACAAACAGGTGCTGGTAAGAGTACCTTGTTAAATAGACTTAATCCTAAATGGAATTTAGAAACAGGAGAAGTCTCTACTGCTTTAGGACGTGGAAGACATACTACTAGAGTAGTTGAATTATTTGAATTATTTGGTGGTAAGGTAATGGATACTCCTGGGTTTTCTTCACTTGAATTTAAAAATTATTCTAATGAAGATATTCGCAATGCATTTATTGAGTTTAAGAGTTTTCCTTGTCCTTTTAGTGATTGTAATCATACAAATGAAGAAGAATGTTTGGTAAAAAAAGCAGTAAAAGATAATAATATATTAGAGAGTAGATATTTAAATTATCTTAGTTTTATAAAGGAGGATAAGAAATGAGAGTTTGTGCATCTTTTTTAAGTAGTAAAAATATACCAGAAGATTTGGTTAAATTGAATGATACAGACGTTGACTTTATACATGTTGATGTAATGGATGGAAAGTTTGTTTCTAACAAAACTATGCCTTTTAGTGAAATGAAGCATATAAGTGATTATACTTCAAAAAGACTTGATGTTCATTTAATGGTTGAAAATCCATCTAAATATATTCCATTATACGCAGAGCTTAATTGTGAATATATTACTTTTCATGTTGAAAGTAGTGAAGATATTATAAAAAATTTAGAATTAATTAAAGACTATTCGATTAAGTGTGGAATTGCTATATCTCCTGATACAAAAGTGTATAAATTAATACCATATTTACCATATTTAGATTTAATACTTGTTATGAGTGTTGTTCCAGGACGTGGGGGACAAGCATTTATAGAAGAGACTAATAATAGAATAAAAGAGATTAGAGAACTTATTAATTCTTATAAATTAAATATTGCGATTAATGTAGATGGTGGTATTAATGATAAGACTAAAGATAAGTGTCTTGATGCAGATATGTTAACTGCTGGAAGTTATATTGTTGGAAGTGAAAATTTTCAAGAGAAAATATCTAGTTTAAGGTAATTTTCTGTGATATAATTTGAATATAATAGGAGTTGATAGTATGAATAATGAGAATAAGAATACAAATGTAGGTACTAATAATGTAACTAGTAATACTACTAATATTCCATCTGTTGGTTCTGTTCCTTTTAATGGTGTTTCTCCAGTTACTCCACAGATTGTATCTAATCCAACTGAGATACCAGAAATGACTGCACCAACTACGCCACAAATAGTAAATGACCCAACAGCAGCATTAAAAGGTGTTGACTCTTCAACTATATCAACAACAAGTGATGCTCCAAGAATTACTGATACAGCAGTAGAAGCAACAACACATAATAATGAACAAAATAATGCAGGTGCTATGGTTAATGAAAAACTAAAGAAAGTAGAAGTGGAGTATAAGCCACCTAGTAAATTTAAAATTGGTTTAATGCTTTTCTTCTTTGTGCTTATTTTAGCATTTATTATCTTTTTACCTGAAGTTACTCAATATATGAGTGATTTGTTTGATAAAAAAGATAAAACTGTAATTGAAATTACTACAGGTAAGTTAGTTTGTAAATTAGATAGTACAACTGCTAATTTAGATAAAAATTATGTTAGAACTTTCCAATTTACTGATAATAAGATTGAAAAGGTTACATTTAAAACTACAACTAGAGGAGATATTACACAAGATGAGGCTACTTTAAATGAATTGAATAAACAATGTACTGATATTAGAGATGGTCTTGAATCTTTAACTGGAGCATCAATCGAATGTGATTATCAAAATGGAAAATTAGTTGAGACAGAAAAATTTGATCTTGCAACATATGACTATGAACAAACATCTGCTGCGTATACAGAAGCAGGTGCTGATATGTTAAAATTTGATAATGGAGAAGACGTAGATAGAGTTAAAACAAGTATGTTACAAGCAGGATTTAGTTGCGAGAAAATGGACTAATTTGAAAAATTTCTCTATACATGATAGAATGTATGTGAGGAGTTTTTTTATGAAGAAATTTTATTATGGGCTGAATGTATTTTTAGTCTTAGCAATTCCTTTAATGATTTTCTTAAATTTTAGTAATAAAAAGGTTGATATTCAGAAGAAAACACAATCTTTAAATACTAGTGTTTTTACTGAAGGTAAGAAGTTAGTTGAAGAGAGTAAAGTTTTAGTTGATGATATTACTGATAGTGAAAAGAATTTATTTGATGAAAGTCTTAGCATAATGGAAACTTCGGTTTCTAATAGTTTAGTTACAGGAAATATTATAACTGATGTATTGGAAACACAAGTTGGAACTATGTCTTCATATGGACCTGATTGTGTAGGTTGTAGTGGAAGACTTGGTGGTGGGTATGATGCTCGTAGTGGTAATTATACTTATAGTGATAAAACTTATGGAACAGTTAGAATAGTAGCAGGTGATGCTAGTTATCCCTATGGTTCTATAGTTAGAGTTAAAGGAAGTAAATTAGGAGAGTTCTATGCTATTGTCTTAGATAGAGGTGGAGCAATTGGAAAAGGTAAAAGATTTATGTTCGATTTACTTTTTCCAAATGAAAGTCTTGCTCTTGGACATGGTACTGAAAAGGGCTTAGTATTTGAAATAGTAAGATATGGTTATTAATTATATCTAATAGTATTTGAGGAGACTAATTGGTCTCTTTTAATTTTGTATATTGACTTTAATAAATTATAAGAACAAAATAAAACTAATATGTGGTGTGTAAAAGTTTCTCCAAGTCATACTGATAATATGATTGGATTAGATAAATATGTATCTATGAGACAAGTTGCGTTAGATAGAGATTTTAATGGAAGCGTTGTTGATTACGATTTTATTAGTAAAGATTATTTTGATAGTCTTATGAAAGAAAAAGAAAAATCTTTAGTTAGATAATAAATTTAGTTTATAAGAAGATGTAATTTACATCTTTTTTTGTTTTTGTTATTATAAATAGGAGGTGTAAAATATGAATGAGACAATAATAAAAGAGATAGCAACTAATTTAAATATAAGTGATAAACAAGTAAGCGTTGTTTTAAATTTACTTAGTGATGGAAATACCATACCTTTTATTGCGAGATATAGAAAAGAAGTTACTGGAGCTCTTGACGAAGAGACAATTAGAAGTATTAATGAAGTTTATGAATATCAAGTTAATTTATTAAAGAGAAAAGAAGATGTTATTAGATTAATTGATGAGAAGGGTATGCTTACTGATGAGATTAAAGATAATATTATGAAATGTAGTAAGCTTGTAGAAGTAGAAGATATTTATAGACCATATAAAGAAAAAAAGAAGACTAAGGCAACCGAGGCAATTGCTCTTGGGCTAGAGCCACTTGCTAAAATGATGATGACTTTTCCAACGACAGGGGACATTGATAAGTTATGTAGTAAGTTTATAAATGATAAAGTTCCAAATACTGAGAATGCAGTTACTGGCGCTTGTTATATAATTGCTGAATGGATAAGTGACAATGCTTTTTATAGAAAATGGATTAGAAGTTATTTTTATAAGAATGGTGTTATTACTTCTAAATTGAAAAAGGGTGCAGATGATGAAAATAAAATATATGAGATGTATTATGATTACAATGAACCTGTAAAATTGATTAAACCTCATAGAATACTTGCTCTTAATAGAGGAGAAAAAGAGAAGATTCTTACTGTTAGTATAGATGTTAATAATGATGAGATAATTGCTTACTTAGAAAAGAAAATGATTAAGAATGATAAAAGTTTTGTTACTAGTTATGTTAAGAATGCTATAAATGATTCTTATAAGAGATTGATTGGACCTAGTATTGAGCGTGAAATTAGAAGTGATTTAACTGAGAAGGGTGATGAGGCTGCAATTGATAACTTTGGAAAGAACTTGGAAGCATTACTTTTAACTCCTCCATTAAAAGAAAAAGTTGTTCTTGCATTTGACCCAGGATATATTAATGGTTGTAAATTAGCTGTAGTTGATAAGAATGGAAAGTATTTAGATAGTACAGTTATTAAACCTTTCTTAAAAGGAGATAGTGAAGAGCGAATCAGACTTTCTAT
Source organism: uncultured Mollicutes bacterium (assembly GCA_900543055.1). Taxonomy (GTDB): domain Bacteria; phylum Bacillota_I; class Bacilli_A; order RF39; family UBA660; genus UBA3789. The sequence continues at coordinate 10,183 of UQQI01000007.1, read as the reverse complement.
GGAAGTAGTTGTTCAATTGATAAAGAAATATAATGTTGATATTATCTCTATTGGTAATGGTACTGCTTCTCGTGAGTCTGAAAAGTTCTGTGCTGATATGATTAGTAAATATAATCTTAATTGTAAATATGTTATTGTAAGTGAAGCTGGGGCATCAATTTATAGTGCTTCTCCACAAGCAATTGAGGAGTTTCCTGATCTTGCGGTTGAAAAAAGAAGTGCAGTAAGTATTGGTAGAAGATTACAAGATCCACTTGCCGAACTTGTTAAAATTCCACCAGAAGGTATTGGAGTTGGTTTATATCAACATGATGTTTCTCAAAAGAATTTATCTAATTCATTAGATTTTGTTGTTGAAAAATGTGTAAATAGTGTAGGTGTTAATGTAAATACTGCTAGTGCATCTTTATTAAGTTATGTATCTGGTGTAACTAAAGCTGCTATAAAGAAGATTATTGACTACCGTGAGAGTGTTGGTAAGATTATGTCTCGTGATGAGATAAAGAAGAAAAAAATACTTACTCCTAAGGCTTATGAACAAGCAATAGGTTTCCTTCGTATTAATGATGGTGATAATGTACTTGATTCAACAGCAATTCACCCAGAAAGTTATGATGTTGCATTAAGTGTGTTAAAAGATTTAGGATTTACTATTAAAGATATTGGCAGTAGTGAGTTAGTTGAGAGTCTTGATAAAATTGATGTAGAGAATGATTTTTCTAAATATAATACTGATAAATATACTTTAGAAGATGTTATTTCATCTTTAAAGAAACCTAATTTAGACCCAAGAGACTCTTATCCACAACCAATTTTAAAGAGTAATGTTTTAGATATAAAAGATTTACATGTTGGGGATAAGTTACAAGGTACTGTTAGAAATGTAGTTGATTTCGGATTATTTATTGATATTGGATTACATGATGATGGACTTGCTCATATTAGTAAATTAAGTAATAGTTATATTAAACATCCAAGTGATTTATTTAGTGTTGGAGATATAGTTGATTGCTACGTTGATGATATTTCATTAGAGAAAAATAAAGTATCTCTTAGTTTACTTGAAAGATAGACTAGTTTAGTTTATCTTTTTGTTTTATAATAATCTTAGGAGGGATAATATGATTAAACCTAAAAAGTTAAATAAAGGGGATAAGGTTGCTTTAGTTAGTTTATCTAGTGGATTATTTGGAGATGAAGCAAATAAGGCTAGACTTGATAGAGCAATTAATAATTTAAAAAATTTATTAGAGATAGAGCCTATTTTAATGCCTAATGCACTTATTGGTAGTCGTGAAGTTTATGAACATCCAGAGTTACGTGCAAAGGATTTAATGGATGCTTTTAAGGATGATTCTATTAAAGGTATTTTTACTCTTACTGGAGGAAATGATACTATTAGAATACTTCCATATATTGATTTTGATGTTATTAGAAATAATCCTAAAGTTTTTATGGGATTTTCTGATACTACAGCTAATCATTTTATGATGTATCACGCAGGACTTGTTTCTTTTTATGGACCTGCTGCTGGAGTTGAATTTTCTTTACCAGAAGTTCCTAGTATTGATGTAGAAACTGTTAAGAATACTATATTTAGTGTAAATGATGAGTTATTACTACCACATAGTGGAAAGTATGCTAATGATCCGCTTGATTGGAGTACAAGTATTTTAGATATACACGATGATAAAGAGTATGAAGTTGTTCAAGGAAGTGGAGTAGTTAGAGGAAGTCTTCTTGGTGGATGTATTGATGTATTTGTATCTATTAATGGAACAAAGATTTGGCCAACACTTGATGAGTGGAAGGATAAGATTTTATTTATTGAGACAAGTGATGAACAACCAGATCCAGCTCTTGTAAAAGAAGTATTACAAAATATGGGAGTACAAGGTATTCTTGGAGTAATAAAAGGAATTATAGTTGGAAGACCAAAGAATGGTAAATATTATGACGAATATAATGAAGTAATCAAAGAAGTTTGTAGAATATTTAGTCGAACAGATTTACCAATTATTTCTAATGGTCATTTTGGACATGCTTGGCTTTGGAATGTCATGCCATTAGGCGTTGAAATTGAAGTTGATTTAGAAAATAAAAAATTAACTTTATTAGAAAGTGGAGTAGAGAAGTAAGAAAAATATTAAGTTATTTATTTTTTCAATAAAATAGTCTTAGGTAGGTAGATGATATGTTTGAAAGTATATTTAATTCATTTAGAGAAACTGTTTTTTTAAAAGAAGATAGTAATTTAGATGCTGATCTTATTAAATTAAGAGAAATCAGAGACAAAGTTAAGAACAGAAATGAAATAGATAAAGATATAAAATTAATTGAGCTTGGAATCAAAGGTGAAGCTGAGATTGCTTATGAATTAAAAAATGCTAATTTAGGTCTTGTTGTATTAAGAGATATTACTTTAGAGTTTCAAGGAAATAAAGCACAAATTGATTATATTATTGTAAGTAAAGGGTTTACTTATTTTGTAGAGTGTAAAAATTTAATTGGAAATATTTATGTTGATAATAAGGGACAATTTACAAGAGAATATACTTATAATGGTCGAAAGATAAAAGAAGGAATATATTCTCCTTATACACAAGCTGTTAGACATAAAGAAATTTTTAGAAAGATTTGGTTAGATTCTCATAACTCTTTTGTTAAACTTCTTGTGGGATCTAGTTTTGATAATAATTGGTATAAACCATTAGTGGTTCTTTCTAATTCAAAAGCATTACTTCGTGATAAGTATGCACCTAAGAATATAAGAGATTGTACTATTAGAGTAGATCAGTTAGTAAACTATATTGAAAAGGACTTATCTAATTATGATAAGGATTTATTATCTAATAAAAAGAGAATGTATAGTTTAGCACAGTCTTTTTTAGATTTGAATGTTACAAATAATACTAGTTTTGTTAGTAAATATATAAATGAAATAGAAAGTGGTGATAATACTACTTTTGAGAATATGACTTTAGATAAAAATGAGAAACTAGTTAATAAAGATAATGATGAATTGAGAAGCAAGTTAATTGATTATAGAAAGGCTAAGTCAATAAAAATGAAAGTACGGGCGTATTATATATTTACAAATGATGAATTTGATAAGATTATTGAATTAAGACCAAATACGATAGATGAGTTAGAAAAGATACTAAGTCCTATAAAAATAAAATGTCATGGTAAAGAAATAATTGATCTAATTAATAATTATCAATAATAAGTATAAGTAAGAAATGCAGTTTATTTCTTACTTTTTTGGTATTTAAAATTTCTTTTTAATTTTTTGTTAAAAAGTAGTTGACTTTTTCTTGTGATATTAATATAATGTTAATAACAGGTGGCTACCTATTAAAATTTTATTTTAGATATTAACAAAAAGTTAATAAGAGGAGACTATATGATTAAAAATTTGAAACTTTATGAAAGAGTATTAATAGTTGTGGATATGGTTAATGGATTTGTTTATAATGGTCCATTACATGATATTGAATGTAGTAAGATTATTCCTAGACAAAAGGAAATAATTGATGATCATTTAGACAATGGAGATTTAGTTGTGTTTATTAAAGATACACATACTAAAGATTCTACTGAGTTTTCAAGAATGCCAATTCATTGTTTAGAAAATACAGATGAATCTGAACTTGTTCCTGAACTTAGGGAATATGTAGGAAGAGATAATGTAATTACTATAAATAAAAATTCTACTAGCTTTAATGAGGCACCTGAGTTTAGAGAGTTAATTACTAATTTAGTTAATCTTAAGAGAGTAGATGAAATTGGTGTTTGTACAGATATATGTGATTTTAATGGAATTATGGGTCTTGCGAATAGACTTAATCAAGAAAATAGAGATGTTTCTATATATGTACATGAAGATGCTGTTGCAACATTTAATGAAACTGAAAGAAGAGAATATGTTGAAGCAGCTAAGTTACTAATGAAACAACAAGGAATAAATATTATAAGAAAGTAGGTAAATTTATGAATAATAATAAAAGTATAATGACAGATTTTTATGAGTTGACAATGGCTCAAACTTATTTTGATTCAGGTAAGAAGGATGAAGAAGTATATTTTGATATTTTCTTTAGAACTAATCCTTTTAACGGAGGATATACATTAAGTGGAGGGCTTGATGAAATAATTGATTATATTAAAAATTTTAAATATGGAGAAGAGGAGATTGAATATTTAAGAAGTCTTGGAACATTTAGTGAAGAGTTTCTTGACTATTTATCAAAATTAGAATTTAAGGGAGATATATTTGCAGTACCTGATGGAACAGCAGTATTTCCAAATGAACCAGTTATTACAGTTAAAGCAGACGCTGTTACTGCTCAATTACTAGAAACTGCACTTCTTGCTTGTTTCAATCATGGCTCTCTTGTTACAACTGCTGCTAAAAGAATTACAAATGAAGCAGGAGATATTCCGGTAATGGAGTTTGGTGCTCGTAGAGCTCGTGGAATTGATTCTAGTATTGAAGCTAGCAAAGATGCATATATTGGCGGATGCTGTGGTACTTCAAACACTTATGCAGGTATGAAATATGATATTCCTGTTCTTGGAACAATGGCTCATTCACTAGTTACAGAAGCAGATGATGAGTATGAAGCATTTAAAAAATATGCAGAATCAAATCCGGATAATTGCGTATTCTTAGTAGATACTTATGACACACTAAAAAGTGGAATACCTAACGCTATTAAATTAGCAGATGAGTTTTTAACACCAAACGGAATTAAATTTAAAGGAATTAGAATAGATAGTGGAGATTTAGCTTATCTTTCAAAGGAAGCAAGAAAGATGTTAGATGATGCAGGATATACTGACACAAGTATTTGCTTATCTAATGGACTTAATGAATATACTATTCGGGATTTAAAAAATCAAGGAGCATGTATTGATTCGCTTGGAGTAGGAGATAATATTTCTGCATCTAAAGAACGTTTAGGTGGAGTTTATAAATTAGTAGCAGTTAATAATAATGGAGAAATTATTCCAAAGATAAAAGTAAGTAATGACTCTATTAAAACAACTAATCCAGGGTATAAAAAAGCATATAGATTTTATGATAAAGATACGGGATATGCATTAGGTGATGTAGTTGTACTTGCTGACGAAGTGATTTCAAAGGATAAGTATACTTTAGTTCATCCAGTTGAGACTTGGAAACAAAAGGAATTAAGTAATTATAATGTTCGTGAATTACAGGTACCAATATTTAAGAATGGAGAACTTGTGTACGAAAATCCTAGTGTTCAAGATAAGAAAAAATATTGTGAAGAAGAATTTAAGTCATTATATCCTGAAGTAACTAGAATTGAAAAACCTCATGGATATTATGTTGATTTAAGTGATAAGTTAAGAAATTTAAAAGAAGAATTAATTAAATTACAAACTAAGAAAAATATTGATAATACAAAGGTTAAGGTAAAAAAATAAATGAAAAAAGATAAGTTAGACGAGTTAAAATTATATATTGAAGAGTTAAAGATTGCAAGGTGTGAATTAATAAAAAATGGAGGAAGCTTTTTAAATATTGATAAGTTACATTGTACATTAAATAATGGACTTGAAATGGATAGGGAAAAGATTAGTAAGGCTTTTTCTGATAAGAGTGCATGTATTGTTATGCCAATTACACATGATAATAACACTATACTTGTAGTTCAGCCTCGTCTTTCAACATTAGAAGGTATTGGAGTTGAACTTCCAGCTGGATATATTGAGACTGGAGAAGATGCGAAGACGGGAGCTTTAAGAGAACTTAGAGAAGAAACTGGTTATGTTCCAGATGAGATGATTTATTTAGATAAGTTTTATCAAGATCAAGCTTGCGGTGTTCGTGCGTATAATTATGGTTTTCTGGCTAATGGTTGCTCTAAAAAATACGATCAATATTTAGATGAAAATGAATATTTAAAATACTTTGAATGTAGTGTTGATGATGCTTATGAATTAATCAATCTTGGTTATATTAATGATGTTCAGTCTAAATACGTTATGTCTTGTGCAAAAGAATATATTAAAAAATAATGAGGTGTATAATATGAAAGAGAATGGTTTTGTTAGAGTAGGAGCTCTTGTTAATAAATTATATTTAGGAAATGTAATAGAGAATGCAAAAGAAATATCAAAGGAAATTAAGAAAGCTTATAAGAGTGGAATTTCTATACTTGTTAGTCCTGAATTATCTCTTACTGGATATACTTGTGGAGATATGTTTTTACAGGATAAATTAATTAGTGATAGTCTTGAAGGTTTAAAATATTTATTAGATCAAACAAAAAGACTTAATATAATTTCTATTATTGGAATGCCTATCCTTGCTAATAACCAATTATATAATTGTGGTGTAGTTATTAGTAAAGGTAAAATTCTTGGAATAGTTCCTAAAACTTATATTCCTAATTATAAAGAATTTTATGAATTTAGATGGTTTTCTTCTAGTATTAATTTAGGTGTTAATGAAATAGATGTTCTTGGACAAAATATTCCTATTGGATGTGATTTATTATTTCAAGATAGAGTTAATTCTAGTATAACTTTCTCTATTGAAATATGTGAAGATTTGTGGACTATTGCGCCTCCTAGTAATGATTATTGCAAGAATGGGGCAACTATAATTTTTAATTTATCTAGTAGTAATGAACTTATTGGAAAAGCAAGTTATAGAAAAAATTTAATATCTAGTCAATCTGCAAGAACAATATCTGCTTATATTTATGCATCTAGTGGAATAATGGAATCTACTTCAGATATATTATTTGGAGGAGCAAGTATGATTTATGAAAATGGAAGTTTACTAAAAGAAGGAGATAGATTCTTATTAGATAGTAATTTAATTTATCAAGATGTAGATGTTTATAGACTTATTAATGATAGACGTGTTAATAAGAGTTATAATTTTATTAATGATAATAAGGCTTTTCGTACTATTTTAGTTGATGTATATGACAATATTTCTAAATTAGAAAGAGTATATTCAGAATATCCATTTGTTCCTAAAGATGATTTATTAAGAGATGAGAGATGTTTAGAAATTATTAATATTCAAAGTAGTGCTCTTGCTAGAAGATTAATTCATTTAAATTATCCTAAGTGTGTTATTGGTATGAGTGGTGGACTTGATTCTACACTTGCTTTTCTAGTAATTGTTAAGGCTTTTAAAAAGTTAGGTCTTGATAATAAAAATATAATTGGTATTACAATGCCAGGATTTGGTACAACTAATAGAACATATAATAATTCTATTAAATTAGTTGAAAGTTATGGAGCAACTATTAGAGAGATTAATATTAGGGATGCTTGTAATGTTCATATGAGAGATATTGGACTTGATGAAGATGACAGAAGTATTGCTTATGAGAATGTTCAAGCACGTGAGAGAACTCAAATTTTAATGGATGTTGCGAATATGGAAAATGGTATTGTAATTGGAACAGGTGACTTATCTGAACTTGCTCTTGGATGGTGTACATATAATGGAGATCATATGAGTATGTATTCTGTTAATTCATCTATTCCAAAGACTTTAATTAGATACTTAGTTAAATGGTTTATGGATAATGAGGAAGGGAACAGATATGATGTATTAAAAGATATAATTGATACACCAATTTCTCCTGAATTACTTCCGCCAGATAAATATGGTAATATGATTCAAAAAACAGAAAATTCAATAGGACCATATGTATTACATGACTTCTTCTTATATCATTTTTTAAGATATGGAGTAAGACCAAAAAAACTATATTTACTTGCAAGGCATACATTTAAAGATTTTTCTAATGAAGAAATTATTAAATATTTGAAAGTATTTATAAAAAGATTTTTTACTCAACAATTTAAAAGAAACTGTGTACCTGATGGTGTAAAAGTAGGTAGTATTAGTTTATCTCCTAGAGGAGACCTTAGAATGCCAAGTGATATGAATTTTAAAAGTTATTTGGAAGAAATAGAGAAAATAGAGAGAGAAAATGGCAATAAAAAGAATTAGAATATTTTCGAATAATAATAAAAAGTCTTTAGGAATAAAAGATATATTAATTTCTAAGTTAGAAGAAAATGGTTTTATAATTGATGAATTTAATTATGATTTAGGTATTGCTGTTGGTGGAGATGGGTCATTTTTAAGAATGATTAAAGAGAGTAATTTTAATAGTAATATATTTTATATAGGTGTTAATGCTGGAACGCTTGGATTTGCTCAAGAAGTTGATGTTAGAGATATTGATAAGTTTATTAGCAATTTAAAAAATAATAATTTGATATATGAGGAGTTAGGAGTGCTTGAAAATAGTGTTTATACAAAAGATTCTGTATCCAAATTTTATTCACTTAATGAGATAGTTGTTCGTGAGAAAAATTTGAATACTGTAAAGTTAAAAATAGAAATTGATAATCATTTACTTGAAAAGTTTGCAGGGGATGGAATCCTTATTTCTACATCATTTGGATCTACTGCATATAATTTGAGTTTTGGAGGAAGCATAGTTTATAATGTATTTCATTCAATTCAGTTAACACCTATTGCTCCTCTTAATAATAAGAGTTATAGAAATATTATTAATTCAGTAGTTTTACCCCAAAATAAAGTGATTAAGATTAGTCCGGTAAAAACAAAAGATTTGCTTATTAGTGTTGATGGAGAAAATAATATTTATACAGATGTTTTATATGTTCAAACTGTTATTCAAAATAAAATTATCAAATGTTTAAGAAATAAGGAGTATAATTTTATTGATAAAATAAATGAAAAGTTTATTAAATAAGTTATTTATTAAGAGGTGAGTTTATGAAGAATTTTAAAAATGTAGTTTCAAAGTTAATTGAGAAGGGATTTACTATTTCTACAATGGAGTCATGTACAGGTGGAGGAGTCTGTAATGAGATAACAAATGTGCCTGGTGCTAGTAGTGTCTTATTATTTAGTGCTATTACATATAGTAATTCTTTTAAAATTAAGATGGGAGTAGATAGTGAAATAATTGATAAATATAGTGTTTACAGTATGGAAACTGCTATTTCTATGGCGAAGGCTATTTCTTCTTTTTCGGATAGTGATATTGGAGTCGGTATTACTGGTAAGTTAAAAAGAGGAGATCCAGCTAATGATTTTGGAGATGATAGTACAGCATATTTTAGTATTTATGATAGAGAAAATGATAAGTTCTATAATGTAGAGATTAAATGTTTATATGATTCAAGGGAAGATAATAAGAGATTAATTATTGATAAAATAATTGAAAAGTTGGAGGAAATACTTTAAAATACTTATAGGCTGTGTTATAATCAATTTGTGAATAAGAGGTGGCTTTATGAGTAATTATAAAAGTGAAGAGGAATTTTTAAAGAATTATAATTCAGATGAATTTGATAAGTTATCTATGACAGCAGATATTTTAATTATAAGTGTATCTTCTGAAGAGAAAGAAAATTATCGTAAAACTGATAAGAAGATGATGAGCATTTTACTTGTTAAGAGAGATGATTATCCTTTTAAGAATATGTGGTGTTTACCTGGTGGTTTTTTAAATCCTAAATCAGAAACTTTGGAAGAGTGTGCTAAAAGAGTGTTAAAGAATGAAACTAATTTATCTGATATTTATTTAGAGCAACTTTATACTTATGATGCAATTGATAGGGATCCTAGACTTAGAGTTGTTTCTACTTCATATATTGCTTTAGTAGATAAGGAAAGACTGAGCAAAGTTTTGAATCCGAATGCTTCTTGGTTTGATGTAACTCTTGTTGAAGAAAAGAATAATGTTGTTGACATTATACTCGATAATAAGAGTGAGATACTTCATTTGACTATTGAGAAGACATTACGTGAAAAAACAACTGATAGATATCAATTTAGTTCTAAGAATAAAGTTTTAGCATTTGATCATGATTTAGTAGTGCTTGCTGGACTTGAGAGAATAAAGAATAAGGTTAATTATACGGATATAGTATTTAATATGATGCCTGAATACTTCACTTTAGGTGAACTTCAAAATGTATATGAAATTATTCTTGGAAAGAAGTTACTTGCTCCTGCTTTTAGAAGAATTATTGTAGATAAAGTAGAGAAGACTAATAAAGTAACATCTGGTGATGGTCATAGACCTTCAGCTTTATTTAAATATAAAAAACATAAATAATATATAAGAATTATTTTATA
>UQQI01000006.1 GCA_900543055.1 uncultured Mollicutes bacterium | reverse complement strand
AATTACAGGTTACAATCCTCTAATTAGAAACTATTTATAAACTGTCCAACTTTTGGGGTTCAGTTCAAATGAACTCTTATTTTTATTTGTTATTTTTCTTTGTTTGTTTAGAAAATATTCCTCCAACACAAGAACTTAAAAATATCATTAAATAATAAAGGATAAGTCTTAACTTAAAAGAACTATTAATTAAACTAATTAGAATAAAAGGAATAATAAATATAAGAGAATATATACACCCACCAATATAACCTTTAGTATTTATTTCTTTACATAATATAAAACTACAAATACATATACTAAGCAATAAAATAAATAATTTAATAAAGTTATAAATATTTAAATTAATAAAATCAAAATAATAAAAAGTTGTAAACAAACTAATTAAAATAATAATTGTTAATACATTTATACAAAATAATTTTAAATATCTCATAAGCACCTCTAATAATAAATATGAAATGTATAAAATAAATATTCTAGATAATAATATATATAGGTGATAAAATGACATATCTAATTATATTATTTAGAAGTACACTATTTTATTTGTTGATAAATATATTTTATAGACTTATGGGGAAAAGAGAAATAGGTGAACTTTCTATAATGGACTTTATTGTTTCAATGTTTATTGCAGAAGTAGCAGCTATTTCTATAGAAAATTATAAAGAAAGCATATTAATCTCTTTAATTCCTATAATAGTTTTAGTAGTATTACAAGTAGTTTTCTCATATATAACTCTAAAAAATAATAAATTTAGAGAAATAGTAGATGGAAAACCTTCAATAATAATAAAAAAAGGAAAAGTAAATTTTGAAGAAATGTTAAAACAAAGATATAACTTAGATGATTTATTAACACAACTACGAGAAAAATCTATAAAATCAATTGCAGATGTCGATTATGCCTTACTAGAAACAAGTGGTAAATTATCAGTATTTGAGAAAAAAGATAAGAATAAAGATTTCCCACTAGCAGTAATTTTAGATGGTAAGATAGAAGAAGATGTCTTAAAAGAAATAAATAAAAATACATTCTGGCTGGAAGATCAATTAGAAAAACAAAAAATATCATTAGAAAATGTTTTTTATGGTTTCTATAAAGATAAAGATTTATATATTATAGAAAAATCCAAGATAAAATGACAAAATATTTAAAATTAACATAATAAAATAATCTTGGTGATAATATGAAAAAAATATTAGTAATTATTATTTTAAGTATTGTATTAATAAGCAATATAAAATTAGATAGAAAGAGTATAAAAAAAGAAGAAGAAACACGAGCAATCTTTGTAAGTTACATAGAACTAAATAAATATATAAAAGGAAATGACTATGAAATAAGTAAAAGAAATATTAGAAAGATAATTAAAAATATAAAAAGGTTAAAATGTAATACTATAATACTGCAAGTAAGATCAGCATCAGATGCTATATATAAATCAAATATCTATCCAATGAGTCTAAATATTGTAAACACGGAATATGATGATTATTATGATGTGTTAGACTATTTTATAAAAGAATCGCATAAAAGTAACGTGAAAGTAATTGCCTGGATAAATCCATATCGTATAAGAACTACTTGTGATAAAACTACTATTACAGAAAAAAATCCAGCCTATAAATATTTAGATACAGATATAGTTTATATAAATAATGGGATATATTATAATCCATCAAAACAAGAAACAGAAGATTTAATAGTAAAAGGAGTAGAAGAATTGTTAAACTATGATGTAGATGGAATATTATTTGATGATTACTTTTATCCAGACAATAACATAGATAAAAAAGATTATGAAGAGCACATAAAAAATAATGAATTTATAGAAGAAAAAAATTATAGATTAAATATTGTAAATAAAATGATAAAAAGAGTATATAAGACTTGTAAAAATAAAAATATTAAGTTTGGTATATCTCCTGATGGAAATATTGATAATAATTATAATAAAAATTATGCGGATGTTAAATCTTGGTTAAAAAGTAATGAATATATAGACTTTATAATGCCTCAAATATATTATGGATTCTATAATAGTACAAGAGACTATATAAAAGTAACAAAAGAATGGGAAAATTTAATTGAGAATAAAGATATAGAACTATATATAGCCCTTGCTTTTTATAAAGTAGGAATGGAAGATAAATATGCTAAAAGCGGATTTAATGAATGGATTGATAATGACAATATTATTATGAGAGAAATATTATTATCAAGAAACTTAAAAAATTATAAAGGTTTTAGTTTATTTAGATATGAAAATATATTTAATGAAGAAATATACACAAAAACAAGTATAAAAGAAATAGAAAATTTGAAAAAAATATTAAATTAGTTTAAATAAAATTATGATTTTGCTATAATTAACTAGAAGGTAGTGATTATATGAAAAATAATAAAGGCTTTACTTTAGTAGAAGTATTAGCAATGCTAGTAGTACTTGGAATAATAATTGGTGTAACTGTTCCTAACATTACAGGTATTCTTAATAATCAAAAAACTAATTTAATTGCAGAAGATGGAATTAAAATGATTGAAAATGCAAAAAACGAATTTATTGTAAGTGAAAAAGTTAAATATCCTGAAGATGGTAAATGTGTAATATTTACACTTGATAGACTTGATAAGAATAGTGATATTGAAAATGGAATTGAAAATGGAAAGTATAATAAAACAAAATCATTTGTAACTGTAAAAAGAGTTGCTAAAAGTTATCAGTATAGTGTAAGATTAATTGAACAATTAAGTAATGGAAAATTATATGGTATATCAAATGCTTCAGAGTCATCACTAAATTCTGAGACAAAGAAAAATTTTCTAGGAGAAATAAAAGAAGACTACATTGTTGATTTTAGTAGTGCCAAAAGTCTAGATGATGCAAAGAATGCTTTAGCTAGTGACAATGTTGGAGGATGTACAAAGGACATTTTAACAGGCTTTTACAACTAAGTGTAAATAGAGTAAAAAATTATTGCAAATAAAAGGTTAATATGCTATATTTAAAATGTAATAAAGATAAGAAAGAGAGTGAAAAAATGAAAAAAATAAATATGAATAGTAAAGGATTTACATTAATCGAATTACTAGCAGTTATTACAATCATGGGTATCTTAATGATGGTAGCAATTCCTTCAGTTTCACGTACTATTGAAAACTCACGTCGTGATACATTCGCTGATGTTGCTAAGAGTTATGTTAATACTATTAGAAGTTCAGTTTTAGCTGATGAAATTGAATGTGTAGTTCCAGGCACAGCTGGTAAGACAAGTGTAGGAGCAACACCAGATGGTGTTTACTATTATCAAATTGATACAAGTGCTAATGGAACAAAAGATTTAATGGAATCAGGTGGAAAATCATCTTGGTCAAACTCAGATGTTGGTGGATATGTTGTTTGGACTAAAAAGACTGGAATAACTACAGCTGGAGATACTAAAACAAGAACTACATATGCAGCATTATTAGTTGACACAGGAAAACATGGATTTGATGCATTAACATTAGAAAGCGATTTAAAAAGAGCAAATGTTAAAACTGCTACTGCAACTGCAAGTAATGGTGGAGATATTAAAATAAAAGATTATAATGCAGCAAAAACTGCAACTCCAACAATTGCACAAGTAAAAGCAGTATTTGGAGACACAAATGTTTCTACTGAAACAACATCAACTACACCTGCAGTATGTACTTTAAAATAGTTTTATAGAAATAATTAAACAGGAAGAGCTTTAAGCTCTTTTTCTATTACTTGATAGTGCAATAAAATTAAAAAGTATACTATATTTGTATTATGAAAAATAGAAAGAGAATGGATTATGAAAATGAAAAAGAAAACAAATAGTAAAGGATTTACATTAATCGAATTACTAGCAGTTATTACAATCATGGGAATCTTGATGATGGTAGCAATTCCATCAGTCTCACGTACTATTGAAAACTCACGTCGTGATACATTTGCTGATGTTGCAAAAAGTTATATCAATACAATTAGGAGTTCAGTTTTAGCAGATGAATTAGAATGTGGAACAGCAAATAAAATTAGTGTAGGAGCAACACCGGATGGAGTATATTATTATGAAATAGATACTCAAGCACAAGGCACAATAGATTTAATGGAATCAGGAGGAAAATCATCTTGGTCCAATTCAGATGTATCAGGTTACATTACCTGGTATAAAAAAACAGATACTACAAATGGCGATAATAAAACTAGAACAACATATGCAGCAATGCTAGTTGATACAGGAAAACATGGTATTGAAAATTTTACTTTAGAAAAAAATATTACAAGAAGTAATGTAAGTCCTGCAACAAAAATTGCATATAATCACTCAAAACCAATCTCTATAGATAAAATGTCACAAATTGTAGGCGATGAAGGATTTAAAGTTTTAGATGGAAGTCAACCAGTAAAATGCACATTAAAATAATAAATAGACTTTTTATTAAGTCTTTTTTCTTTATATAAAAATTGTTATACTAATAAAAAAGAAAAAAGGAGAAAAAATATGTTAATTATAGGAAGTCATGTAGGATTTAATAAGAAAACTCAATTATTAGGCAGTTTAAAAGAAGCATTATCATATAATTCTAACGCATTTATGTTTTATACAGGAGCACCTCAAAATACAGCAAGAAGTCAAATTGAAGATGGTCTAACTCTAGAAGCATTATCTCTAATGAAAGAAAATAATATAAATTATGAGAATATAATAGTTCATGCTCCGTATATTATTAATTTATGTAATGAAAATAACTTTTCATTTTCAACAGAATTCTTAACAGAAGAAATAAATAGATGTAATACTCTTGGAGTAAAATACATGGTCTTTCATCCAGGAAGTCATGTTGGCCTTGGAAAAGAAACAGGTATAAATAGTATCATTAAAGGTCTAAATATAGTATTTCAAAATGTAAAGTCATATAACAAAGTAACAATATTATTAGAAACAATGGCAGGTAAGGGAACAGAACTTGGAACAACTTTAGACGAGTTAAAAAATATAATTGATAATGTTTCTGATAAAGAACATATAGGAGTATGTCTTGATACATGTCACTTAAACGATTCGGGAATAGACTTAACAAAATTTGATAAGTATTTAGATGAGTTTGATAAAAAGATTGGAATAGATAAAATAGGATGCATTCATATAAATGACTCAAAAAATATAATATCTTCTCATAAAGATAGACATGAAAACTTTGGATTTGGAACAATAGGCTTTGATACATTAATAAATATTGTATATAACAAAAGATTGGAAAATATTCCTAAAATATTAGAAACACCATATATAGATAAAAAATATCCTCCATATAAATATGAAATAGAAATGATTAGAAACAAAGAATTTGATAATGATTTAATAAACAAAATAATAGACAAGAACAAATAATAATCTTGTCTATTTTAATTTACAAATATTTTTTATATTCAATATAAAGATTTAATAACTCTTTATAAAGATTAGGACTAACTTTATTTCTTATTGATTCAAATACCTTTATATTTTGATTTAATAAGTCATTATAATTATACATAATAAAATTATATATAATTATAAGTTCATCATCTGTATATTTTATATTTTTTTTTAGAGCAAAACTCTTTAAATCGTTTAATGTCAATTTATTTATGTTTTTCTTAATTAAGTCTTTAATATTATCACCTCTAAAAAATTATATGAATTATTTAGCTATTTATGTGATAAACTATTACTAGGTGAAAAAAATGGAGAAAAAAAACAAGAGGAAGAAAAAAATTGACATTGATAAAATAATTAACTTTAGATTCACTTTATTTTTAATATTAATAATATTATTATTTGCTATACTTTTTCTTAAAATAACAAGTGTTATGGTAGTAGATAAAAAAGAATATTCACAGAAATTAAAGAAAATTACATTTACAGAAGTATCTGGAAGTAGTAGTCCAAGAGGGAGAATATATGACAGAAACTACAATATAATTGTTGATAATAAAGCCGTTAAAACTGTTGTATATAAGAAAGAAAAAGGAACATCCGACTTAGAGATGATTGAGGTAGCAACAAAAGTTGCTACACATCTAGAACTTGATTATTCGAAACTAACAGATAGAGCAAAAAGAGAATATTATTATGCTAAAAATAAAGATGAGTGTAATAAATTAGTAACTGATAAAGAAAAAGAAAAGGTAGAACAAAGAAAGCTTACTCAAACGGAATTAAACGAATTAAAGTTACAAAGAATTAGTGAAGAAAAACTAAATTTTAGTGATGAAGAAAACAAAGTAGCTTACTTATTTAATTTAATGAATAAAGGATATACTTATGAATCTAAAACAATAAAAAGAGATGTATCAGAGGAAGAATACGCATATATTTCGGAAAATAATGAAGACTTAAAAGGGTTTAATACTCAAATTGATTGGGAAAGAGTATATCCATATGGCGATATATTTAGAACAATTCTTGGTAATGTGTCATCATCTTCACAAGGACTTCCAGCAGAAGAAAAAGATTATTACTTAAAAAAAGGATATAGTTTAAATGACAGAGTTGGTCTAAGTTATCTTGAAAAAGAGTATGAAGATTATTTAAAAGGAGAAAAAGCAATATACGAAGTTGTGAATTCTCATGAGACTAAACTTGTAAAAGAAGGAAGCAGAGGAAAAGATATTGTTCTAAGCATAGATATTAATTTACAAAAAGAGGTAGAACAAATTCTTGCGGAACAAGTTAAGAAGACAAAGGGGGAGCCTAATACTGATTATTATGATCACTCAAGTGTTGTAATACAAGAACCTTCAACTGGAGAAATACTTGCTATGTCTAGTAAAAAAATAGTAAAAGGTGAAATAGTTGATAATACATCATCACTTCTAACATCCCCAATAACACCAGGATCAGTTGTTAAAGGAGCCTCAATGCTTGTAGGTTATAATGAGGGAGCTGTAAAAATTGGAGAAAAAATGTTAGATGAATGTGTAAAAATAGCAGGAACTCCAGAAAAATGTTCATCAGTAAAAACATTAGGTGTTATAAATGATATAACAGCACTTGCAAAAAGTAGTAACGTTTATCAGTTTAAAATTGCAATAAGAGTAAATGGTCAAGAATATAGAAGAGGGATGAGACTTAACTTTAATCAAAAAGCCTTTGATACTTATAGAGATATGTATCACTCATTTGGATTAGGTGTAAAAACAGGAATAGACTTACCAATTGAGAGTTTAGGATACTCATCAAAAGACAAAGCAGCTGGTAATTTATTAGATTTTGTAATGGGACAATATGAAACATATACACCAATACAATTATCACAATATGTAACAACAATAGCTAATGGAGGAGAAAGAATAAGACCACATCTTTTAAAGGAAGTCCATAAATCAAGTAGTACAGAAGAAATCGGACCATTAGAAAAGAAGATAGAAAAAGAAGTGTTAAATACTATTGATACAAAGAAAGAATATATGGAACGCGTTCAAGAAGGGTTTAAAGCAGTATTAAATAGTCCTGGAGGATATGGTGTAGGATATATGGATAAATCAATGAAACCAGCAGGAAAAACAGGAACATCACAAAGTTTTATTGATACAGATGGAAATGGAATAATAGATACAGAAACAATTACAAGTTCATTTATAGGATATGCACCATACGATAATCCAAAAATGAGTATATTTGTAACATCGCCAGATTCATCTCATCCAAATTCAAGATATAATTATGCAAGTTTAGTAACATATCATATTACACAAGAAGTAACAAAAAAATATACAGAATTATATGGAATTGAATAGGAGTAAAATATGGAATTAAATAGAAGTAGAAAAAGAAGAAAAGTTAAAAGAATAATAAGTTATATTCTATTATTCTTTATACCAATACTTATTTCTGTAGGTGGAGTATATGTATATAATAATTACATATCTAAAGAAACTAAAAAAAGTAAAATACCATCTATAATTAAGCCAATAGAAACAGAAGAACCAGTGGAATCAGTTGAACCATATGTAAATGAATTACCAGAAGTTAGAAATAATTATGGAAATCCATATATAATGGCTAGAATTGATATTCCTAATATGAATATTAATAATTATGTAACAAGAGCTAGTAATAATAGTTATTATTTAAATTATAATTTATATAATCAATATGACCAAATAGGTGTACCTTTCTTTGATTATAGAAATACTGATTTAAATAATGATAGACAAATTAATATATATGCTCATAATACACAGAATGAGGCAATCTATGATAAACTTCCTTTTATTAATTTAGAAAAATATACAGATGAAGCAATATTTAGTACAAATAAGGATATATATTTATATTTAGATGATAAAAAAGTTCACTATCAAATAATTGCTATAAAAATAATCACAACAGATATTGAACATATGAAATTAATATATAAAGATGATAAAGATTATCTAGAACATGTAAATAAGTTACTAGCAAATTCCCTATATAGAGATACAACTGAGACGATAACTAAAAATGATAGACTTTTAGTATTGCAAATATGTCATTATAACCCAATGGGATCATATTTATTAACAATAGCAAAAGAAAAGTAAAAAATAGTCAAGTAATTAGGTTTACTTGATTTTTTTTGTTATATATGAAAAAATATATTTATAGCATAGTAAAGGATGGTGTATAGTGTGGGGTACAATATAACAAGTGAATCACAATTGATTGATATTAATGCTATTAAATCAGGTTGTGAAAAATTTAAAACAGCACTTGATGCTTTTGAAAAGTGTGGAAAAAAGGTTACACAAGCAAGTGAAACATGTAACAAGAAAGCTTTATCTGTTGACGGAAGTTCTATGGAATATTCAATAGCAGAAGTTGCAACCGCAATAACAAATTTAAAAAGTGAATATTCAGGTTATGCTGATAGTATTTATTCAGAAGCAATAAGTATATATAATTCACAGGTTGCTGAATTAAATGCTTATATAGAGGCACAAAAAGCAGCTCAACAACAAAATAATAATTAGGAAGTGGTTAAATGGCAAAATTAGAGTTAGACGAAGGGTTAGTAAATCAAGCATTAAGTGAACTAGATAGTGCAACTTCTGAACTTGGTAGTGTAGATTCAGAAATCAGTAGTGCAATAAATGCAATATTAAGTGCAAGAGGAATTGAATATGTTGATACATCATCTATTCAAAAAGCAACAGGATTATCAGAAGGATGTAATCAATTAATTTCTAATTTAAAGTCTGGGATATCTGAACGTGTAGAAGAAATAAAAAAATATAATGAAGATGTTGACAATACAGGAATTTTATCTAGGATTTTCTCAACAATTGGCTTATTAGGGACAAAATTAATAGAAGGTTTTGCAAAAGGTGGAGAAGAAATCTTAGATGGATTTGCATCGGCAGCAGGCTTTTTAGTAGGCTTTGTTAGTAAGGATACTCAAAATAAAATTGGTGAATTTGTAAAGAAAGACCATGTTGGTGATTACTTTGATGGTCTATATAAAAATGAACTGAGCGGAATGGTAAAAGCAAGTTATGCAAAAGAAGATGGTATAGCAGCTAAAGTTTTTGAAGTAATAGGAACAGCGGGAGCATATACAGCAGCATTAGCAGTTGGAGGAGCTGTAACTGGAACAGCGATGAAGACCTCATTAGCAGCAGGAGCAACTGTTGCAGGAATTGGAGGCGTTGGAGCAGGTACAGAAGTAGGATTGCAAAGTGGAAAAACGTATAATGAAGCAGTTGCTCAAGGTGTAAAAACAGGCGTTTTTTCTGCAGGAACTGTAGTTGCAGTAAATTATGCAATAAGAGGAGTTGCAAAAGCTATAAATCATTTTAAAAGTGGTTCGGGAGCATCATCAGTAGCAAATGCAGCGGACGATGTTGCTAATGCGGCAGATGATGCAGCAAAAGTAGCATCAAAAGGTAAAGCAAGCACTGGAGCAGGAGCTGCAGACGATGCAGCAAATGCGGCAGATGATGCAGCAAAAGCTGCTTCTTCAAAAGGAAATTCTGGTTCATCTGCTGCTGATTCATCAACTGACGACTTTGTGAGTAAATATAATAAATATAAAGAAGCAAAAAAACTTTTTAAAGAAGGAAAAATAACAAAAGAAGAAATGGATGCAGCAAGAGCTGCAATGAAAAATGCACATCCTGATTCAAATATAAATTCATCATCTTCAAATGCAAGTAAAGCTGCAAATGCAGCAGATGATTTTATGGATGATGCAGCAAAAGCGACATCAAAAGGCAAAGCAAGCGCTGGAGCAGGAGCGGCAGACGATGCAGCAAAAGCAGCAGGCAACATGGGAGATGATGCAACAAATGCTGCTGGAAAAGGAGCAAAATCAGAGTCTCAATTTAGAAAGTCAGGTTCATCAGCAGATACAGGAAATGCATCAGGTAAAATGGGAAGTGATTCAACTGGAAAAGGAGCAAGTCCAAAAGGAAATACCAGTACAAAAACAGCAAGCGATACTTTAAAATCAGCAGATGATTTCTTAAACTCGGGAAAATCAAATCAAGAAATGGCGGATGATTTAATTAATGCAGTAAAAAAAGGTGAAGTAACACCAGACGATGCAATTAAAGCATTTGAAAATAAATTTAAAGCAGCAACGTCAAAGGCTGAAAAGAAAGCTTGGCATTCAGATCAATTTTATGCAAAAGTCCAAGAAGCAGGAAAAGTAGCAAAAAATGGAGGGGCCGAAGTAGCAAGTAATATAGGAGACGATGCAGCAAACGCAGCATCAAAAGGAAAAGTAGCAAGCCCAAAAGGTGATGCAGGCTCAACAGTAGTAGATGATGTAGGAAAAGTACCAACTAATAATGCTCAATCACAATTTAGACAAACAAGTGCAGAAACAATTGATGATGTGTCAAAAGCGGCAAAAGGCACTACATCAGATATAAAACCTCCATCAGTAATCGATGACGCTGCCAATGCAACTAAGAGTGGAGCAAATACAGCTAAAAGCGGAGTAAATACAGACTTACAACCACCAGCAGTAGTAAATGAAACTCCAAATGTAGCAAAAGTTGGGACAGAAGCAACACCAAAAATATCTAGCGTAACAACATCGGAGTCTGTACCTAGAATAGAAGGCTCAACGATATCAGAGTCGGTGCCAAAAATAGAAGGCCCAACGGTATCAGAGTCAGTGCCAAAAATAGAAGGTCCAACGGTATCAGAGTCAGTGCCAAAGATAGCAGGTCCAACGGTATCAGAGTCAGTGCCAAAGATAGCAGGCCCAACGGTATCAGAGTCAGTACCAAAGATAGCAGGTCCAACAGTAACAGAATCGGTACCAAAGATAGTGGGTCCAACAACAGTAGAACCAGCACCAGAAGTTCCTAGTGCAACACCTATTGTTCCTCCAGTTGCCCCAGAAGTTCATCCAGTAGAACCTAATGTCGTTGTTACACCGCCAATTGTACCGGATCCAACTCCACAACCAAATATTCCAGTTGTGCCAACACCTACACCAAATCCAGTACCAAATCCACCGCCTACACCAGACCCAATATCAACTGTTACCCCAACACCAACAGTACCACCAACATCACAACCAAGAATTACTCCACAAACAACGGCACCAACAGTTGCACCAACAGTAGCTCCGACGGCAGTTCCTACGATTGCACCAACAGTGCCACCAACTGTAACTCCAACAACACCTACATCATATACTGAATATGCACCAATACCAGAAACAGGCATTGATGGACCTACATCTAGAAGAAGTACTTTTGGATATGCAATACCAACTGCTGTAGGTATAGGAGCGGGTATTGGATTAGCATCAGTAGCAATGAAACACAATAAAGATGAAGATGAAGACGAAGAAAGACACACTAACAAAGAATATGATTATATATCAGAGGGAGAAATAATATAATGAATGAAAAGTTTTTACCAATAGGAACAGTAGTTAAATTAAAAGGAGGAACAAAAAAAATTATGATTACGTCATACCTTGTTTTTCCAAATAATAGAAATGGAAAAAGTGAGATGTTTGAGTATGGGGCATGCCCATATCCCGCAGGAATTATTGATAGTAAATATGCAGTTGGATTCAATCATGAACAAATTGCAGAAATTATTTACTTAGGACATGTTGATGAAGAACAACAAGAATTTAACAAAGCTTTAATAACTACTGAAGAAAAAATAAAAGAAGAATTAAAAAAAGCAGAAGAATAGTCGTAAGATTATTCTTTTATTATTGTTTAAATAAAAGAAATTTTATAAAGTAATATAAAAAAACAAAAAATTATACATAAATAAATAAGTATTTTACTTTTTATATAATAAAATAGCGGAAAATATAAAAAAACTTTTGCAAAATATAAAAATTTTGGTATAATACCTATAGGCGTGTAAGGAGGGAAGGAAAATGGCTAAAGTAGGAAACAGACAACATAAGACATTAGTATGTAGTGAATGTAAAGAAGAAAATTACAGAGTAGAAAAAAACGTTAGAAACACAACAGATCGTCTTGAAATTAACAAATACTGCCCTAGATGTAGAAAACACACTACACATAAGGAAAAAAAATAAAATAAGCTAATAACTTATTTTTTAATTTATTAGAGGTGAAAATATGATTAGTACAAATGATTTAAAAAATGGAATCACAATTGAATACGATGGAAATATCTACGTTGTAATGGAAACACAACATGTTAAGCCAGGAAAAGGTGCTGCAATTGTAAAGGCAAAACTTAAAAATTTAAGAACAGGAGCAATTTTTGAACAAACATTTAATGCCGGAGTTAAAGTTGCTACTGCAAGAATTGACAAACAATTAATGCAATACCTATATACAATGAATGACATTTATTATTTCATGAATATGGACTCATATGAGCAATTAGAACTAAGTGCATCACAAATCGGAGATCAAGCAAAATTCTTAAAAGAAAACCTTGAAGTATATATTACAAGTTATGAAGGTGAAATTTTAGGAATGGATTTACCAGATAAAGTTGAATTAGTTATTACTCATACTGAACCAGCAGTAAAAGGTAACACAACAACAAATGCATTAAAAGATGCAGAATGTGAAACTGGACTAATGGTTAGAGTTCCATTATTTATTGAACAAGGTGAAAAAATTATCATTTCAACTGCAGATGGAAAATACGTATCAAGAGCTTAATGCTCTTTTTATGTTGACTAATTTATAAACAATAAATATAATAACTAATCAGCAAGAAGGTTTAGGTGATAATAGTGGAAATAAATGAGAATACAGAAGTCTGTAAAAATTGTGGTGGAAGATGTTGCAAGAAAAGTGGTTGTGATTATTGGCCTAGTGATTTACCAGATAAGACATACAAAGGAATTTTAAAATTTTTAGAAAATGGTAAAGTATCAATTGTTGCTATGATGAATTTTAAAAGAAAAAATGGAAAATTATGTAACTTTCCATTTTTATACTTAAGAGAAAGAAACACAGGAAGAGATGTAGTAGATTTATTATCAATGAAAACACCATGTTCAAATTTAACAGAACACGGTTGTAGTTATACATATGAAGAAAGACCATCTGGTGGAAAAAATTTAACCCCAAGTAAAGATGGGTTATGTTATCCAAAAGAAGATAGTTTACAAAAAGTATTAGAATGGTCACCATATCAAAAACAATTAGAAAAAATAGTAAAAAGATATACAGGACTTTCTATAGATAATAAAATAAAAGAAGATGTAGTAACATTATTAACTGATATAAATGAAGAAAACTTTAAAAACGTTTCAGAATTAGAAATAATTGATGTAAAAAGAATGCTACCAATGTTAATAGAGTGCTACAAAGAACAAGCAGAACAAGTATTAAATAACAGTAACAAACTATTAGTAAAAAACAATAGATAAAGTAATTAATGTACACTAAAACGTAAACATAATAACGTCTATATAGATTTATTATGTTTTTATTTATTAAAAAAATGTAGTATAATGATTACAGGATGTGATTATGATATGGCGAAGAAAAAGAAAAAGAAAACAAAAAGCAAATCAACTTTAGAAATAGGGATTGAAGTATATGCATTATTATTAATATTTATTTCAATACTAGGTCTTGGAAAATTAGGACCTGTAGGAAAATTAATAACATCTTTTAGTTTATTTTTAACAGGATCTGCTTATATGCCTTTCTTAGTACTTTTATTAATTTTAGGAATATATGCATTTCTAAAAAAAGACTGGCCAGATTTTTTTACTACAAAAATGTTAGGATTATATTTATTTATAATTGGATTTTTAACTTTTATGCACTGGGATTTTATTGCAGAAAATAATGGTAATGCTAGTTTAATCTTTAGAGAAACTCTAGACTGTTTAGTAAAAGGATTTAATTCATTAATGAATACAGGCGTAGTTTCAGATATGGTCTCAGTAGGTGGAGGAATAATTGGAGGCGTATTCGCGTTGATATTTTCTAAATTATTCTCAATTCTAGGAATGAAGATAGTGACAATTATTTTAATAATTGTAGGTATTTGTATGTTTACGGGATTCTCAATCAGTGACTTTATAAGAGAAAGAATTACTCTTGCAAAAGAACACAAAGAAACAAAAGATACACATAATCAAGAGACTGATGAGCACCACGCAAACAATCCATTACTTACAGATAAAAAAGTCAAAATTAGTAATGGTAATGAAATTGAAGAAGAAGTTGAAAAACCAAAAATTAAAAGTATTGATGAATTAAAGAAAATGACTCCTGAACAAGAAACACCAAAAGAACAAGTAGAAGAAAAGGAAGAAGTTAAAGAGGAGAAAAAAGATTATACCAACCCAAGTTATCAATTACCACCATTAACTCTTTTAGATAAGCCAAAAGCAAGAAACAATTCAATGGATAATGCCGCAATAGAAGCAAACATTGAAAAATTAGAAGAAGTTTTAAAGAGTTTTAATGTTACTGCAAAAGTAGTAGAAGTACATATTGGACCAACAGTTGCCCAATATGAATTAGAAATAGCAAGTGGTACAAGAGTAAATAAAATAACAACACTAAGTCGTGAAATTGCATTAGCACTATCTAAAAAAGATGTTCGTATAGAAGCACCAATACCAGGTAAAAGTACTGTAGGAATAGAATTTGCAAATGAAAAACCAACATCTGTAAGTTTCTATGAGATAATGGCAAGTAAAGTAATGCAACAAAATCAAGATAAAAAATTAATGGTTCCACTTGGAAAGTCAATTATGGGAGATATTGGAGTTTGTGAGGTAAATAAAATGCCACATATGTTAATAGCAGGTACAACAGGTTCTGGTAAATCAGTTTGTGTAAATGGAATTATCTGTTCCATCTTAATGAGAGCAAAACCAGATGAAGTAAAACTTGCTATGGTTGACCCAAAAGTAGTTGAATTATCTGTTTATAATGGAATACCACATTTAATGTGTCCTGTTGTCTCAGACCCTAAAAAAGCTGCAGTTTTACTTGCAAAAATGGTTGCAGAAATGGAAAATAGATATCAACAATTTAGTGAATCAGGTACTAAAAAAATCGAAGGATACAACGAATACGTTGAAAAATGGAATAAAACTCATCCTGATATTCAAAAGAAAAAAATGCCATATATTGTAATTATAATAGATGAGTTATCTGACCTTATGATGGTAGCAGCAAAAGAAGTAGAAGATTCAATATTACGTATAACTCAAAAAGCCCGTGCTGCAGGAATACATTTAATAGTAGCAACACAAAGACCATCAACAGAAGTAATCACCGGTCTTATTAAAGCAAATATTCCAAGTAGAATTGCCTTTGCAGTAGGATCTGGAATTGACTCGCGTACAATACTAGACCAAGTTGGAGCAGAGAAGTTATTAGGAAAAGGTGACATGTTCTTCTTACCAATAGGTATGAATTCACCAATTCGTATTCAAGGTTCATTCATTACTGATGATGAAATTCAAAGAATAATAAACTTTACAGTAGAACAACAAAAAGCATCTTATGAAGATACATTTATGAATCTTGAAAAAGAAGAATCAAAAGAACAAGCAACAATGGATGGAGAGATACCACAAACAAATAGCGAAGAAGAATTATATGATGAAATAGTAAACTTTGTAATTCAAACTCAAAAAGCCTCAGCATCATTACTACAAAGAAAATTTAAAATTGGTTATAATAAAGCAGCAACAATGATTGATAAACTAGAAGAAAATGGAATAATTGGACCGCCTACAGGAAATTCAAAACCACGTGAAGTATTAGTTCAATTTAGTGAGTCTGAAGAAGAATAGGGGATAGTATGATAGAAAATAAATTTTTAACAGAAGAAGAAATATTTGAAGAAAATATAAATAAAATAACAAAAGAGTTTGAAAAAAACAAAAGAGGAACAAATGCAAAATTAGAAAGAGTACTATTAGAAATAAGAAAAGAAAAAAATGAAACTTCTATTATAGATGTATTAAAACTGCATAAAGAAAAAACAATAACTGGAGTATTGATTATAATTTTGCTTCTACTAGGATTATTTTCTATATCAACAAACTCAGAATCAATGATTATTTATTATTTTGGAATGGCATTTTTCTTAGCCGGTTTTTTCATAGGAACAAGTCAAGAGTCTAAGATGGTACTAATATTTCTCTTTAGTCATGGAGGAACTGGCATTGCATTGATGTTAGGTTCACTTTTATATCCAATCTTTAATAGTCCACTACTTAGTGATATGCCAACAAAATTAATGATTGTTTTAATAATTATATTTGGTCTTGTCTTAATTGCATTTATCTTAGAAACAATATTTAATATAGCAGAAAGGTTTGATACACATAAAGCATATGTTCCATTTCTATTAGGAATATTTACAACAGCAGTATTTATTGCAACATTTATTCCAAGATTAATCGTTCCAGGAATATTTTAAAACTAAACTAGTTCAAATAATAAAAATGAACTAGTTTTTTTATATAAATGTTTGCTATAATGTTATAAGAAAGAAGGTTGATTATTGTGCCAACACCACATATTGAAAGTAAAAAAGAAGAAATAGCAAAAAATGTTTTAATGCCAGGTGATCCATTAAGAGCAAAATATATTGCAGAAAACTTTTTAGAAGATTATAAATTAATAAATACTGTAAGAAACATGTATGGATATACAGGAAAATATAAAGGAAAAGAAGTAACAGTATTTGCATCAGGAATGGGAGTTCCAAGTATTGGTATATATTCTTATGAATTATATAAATTCTATGATGTAGAAAACATAATAAGAATAGGAACATGTGGTTCATTTAATGAAAATATAAGACTATTAGATGTAATATTATCAAGTGGAGCTTATTGTAAAAGTTATTTTGATGAACTATTAGATGGAGTTGATTTAAACTTTATCCAGTCATCTCAAGAACTAAATAGAAAAATAATGAATAAAGCAAAAGAAAGAAATCTTGATTTAAAATATGGAAAAACAATAACATCGGACGTATTTGATTTATATTGTGATGATGAAGAAAAATTTAGAGATAGTTTTCCAGATATGAATTTCTTATCAGTTGAAATGGAAGCATTTGGATTATTTTATATTGCAAATAAACTAGGAAGAAATGCTTCTTGCTTAATGACAGTAGTTGATTCATTATTTGACAAGAGATCACTTACAAGTGAAGAAAGAGAAAAATCATTAAATGATATGATAGAAATGGCATTAGAGTCTATAATTTAGAAAAAATTAGTCATAATAATATTAGTGAGGTGAAACAAATGCAAGTAATAAATAAAGATTTAGGTTCATATAACCTACATTTTATAAAAACAGATATATTTAAAACAATAACAATGAAAGTAATATTTCATACTCCAATAATTAAAGAAGATATAACAAAGAGGAATATCCTATCAGATATTCTTCTTCAGTCTACAAAAGAGTATAAAACAAGAAGAGATTTAACTATTAAGTCAGAAGATTTATATGCAGCAGATATTTATACATCTAATCAAAGAGTAGGTAACTACATAATGACAAGTTTTATTCTTCAAACATTAAATGATAAATATACAGAAGAAAACAATTTTGAAGAATCAATAAAATTTCTACATGAAATAATTTTTAATCCAGATGTAGAAGAAGAAAGATTTAAAGAAGACAAATTAGAATTGGTAAAAAGTAATGCAACACTAGCATTAAATTCAATAAAAGAAGATGCCGCAAATTACTCTTTAATTAGAATGAGTGAAGCATACGATAAAACAAGTCCAATTTCATATAGAATGACAGGATACTTAGAAGATTTAGATAAGATTACTGAAGAAAATTTATATGAATATTATGAAAGAATGTTAGACAATGACTATGTAGATATATTTATTCTTGGAGATATAAATGAAAAAGAATTATTACCAATAATAAAAAAATATTTTAAATTTAAAAAAGTAAAGAAAAGAAAAGCATCATACTATTTACCTAATAAAAAACCACGTAAGAGAAGACTATTTGCAAAAGAAACAACAAAAAAATCTCAGTCTAAATTAGCAATTGCTTGTCCAATTACAAAAATGACAGATTATGAAAAAAACTATTCTTTACTTCTTGCAAATATTATCTTAGGAGGAACAGGAGACTCTAAATTATTTAAAGAAGTAAGAGAAGAAAACTCTCTATGTTATACAATAAGATCAAACTATAATAGACTTGATAATTTAATGGTAATAAATGCTGGAATTGATAATGTTAATTTTGATAAGGCAGTTGAACTTATTACTAAGAATGTTCAAGATATGAAAAAAGGTAAATTTACAGATTCAGATATTAATGTTGCAAAAGAGTTTTATAAAACATCTGCGGAAAGTTTAATGGAGTCACCATCAAGAATAATAAATGAAGTATTAACAGAAGAAATTCTAGGGGTTGAACCTCTTTCTGAAAGAGTAAGAAAAATAGAAAAAGTTACAAAAAAAGATATTATGAGAGCTTGTAAAAAAATAAATATGGATACAGTATTCTTATTGGAAGGAGGTAATAATTAATGAAAAAGTTAGAATTAAAAGGGTTAGATATGACTCTTTATAAAGAAAAATTTAATAATGGACTTGAAATATATTTATTACCATATACTAATAAGAAAAATTATTTTATAAGTTATGCTACACACTTCGGAAGTGATATATTATCATTTGTAGATAAAGATAATAAAACTCATACGCCACCACTTGGAGTAGCACACTTCTTAGAACATAAAATGTTTGACCAAGAAACAGGAGAAGATCCATTTGCTTTCTTTTCAAAGTCAGGAACAGATGCTAATGCATCAACATCATATGATAATACTCAGTATATCTGCATGGGAACAAAGAACTTTAGAGAAAACTTAAGATATTTACTAAAGTATGTTAATAGTCCATATTATACAGATGCCACTGTTGAAAAAGAAAAAGGAATAATTGCTGAAGAAATAAAAATGTATGATGATATTCCAGATTATAAATTAGAAGCCAAACTAAGAGAATGTCTTTATAAAAATAGTCCAAGAAGAATAGATATAGCCGGAACAGTAGAAGAAATAAATAAAATTACTAAGGAAGATTTATATGAATGTTATAATGGTTTTTATAAACCAAATAATATGTTTATAGTAATAGTTGGAAACTTTTCTCTAGAAGATGCAATAGAAGTAATAAAAGAAGAATTAAAAGATAAGGAAGAGTCAACTATTTCAAAAATAGAACATATAAAAGAACCAAAAAAAGTCAATGAAAAGGAATTAGTAATAAAAGAAAATATTGAAGTTTCAAAACTTGCTTTTGGACTTAAAGTTCCAATAAAAGACATTAATATGAAAGAAGAAGAACTAGACTTATATTTAGGTATGATTACAAATATACTTTTTGGGGCATCATCAGAGTTTAGAGAAAGAGTAAGAAAGGCACAATTATTAAATAATATATATACAGAATGGGAAGCATTAGAAGACTATAGAACATTCTATTTAATGGCATCAACTAAAGAGCCAGATAAGTTATTAAGTGAGATAAAAGACGAATTATCTTCCCTTGAACTTCCAGAAAAAGTATTTAAAAGAATAAAAAAAGTCTGGATAGCAAATGAAGTAAAAATGATAGATGATATAGATGCTACTATGTATAATTTATTTGATGATATTACTAAATATAATAAAGTAATAAATAATAGACTAGAACTTATAAGAAAAATGAGTATTACTAAATTAAAAGAAGTAGTTAAAAAAATAGATTTTAATAATACAAGTGTTGTTAAAATGTTATGTAATGAAAAAGAAGATTAATATTTAATTTTCTCTTTTATTATGTTAAAATTAAGAAGAATAGAGGTGTAGATATGGATGAGTTTAAAATAGGGGACGACATAGAAGAAACTCCTGGAACTTCTCGTATTAGAAAAGAAAACAATATAATACCAATAATAATTGTAGTAATAGTTGCAATCGCAATAGGTTTAGGAGTATTTTTTATAAGTAATAGTATTCTAAATCCAAAGAAAAAAGAAGTAAAAGAAGATGTCATCACAACAACACTTGATACAAAAGATGAAAATGTTCAAATACTTTATAACTATGTAACATATGGAATTAATAATATTAGAAATGATAAATTTATAAAAGAGCAAAACACATCAATTGACTCTTTTACTAATTATGAAAAATTCTATTATGCATTACTATTTGCAGAAGCAGATGATTTTGAAGAAACAGGTAGAACAGACTCACAAGGAAATAAAATATATAATATTTCAGATGCAAAAGTAAAAAACTATATGGAAAGATTCTTTGGTCCAAATATTGATTACTCAAGAACAAGTGAGGTAACATACACATTTAACTTCTCAATGAATGGAAAAAATATTGGTACTATGAAACATAATGATTCATTATCTGGTTTTGATACTGTATTTACAAAGACATCAGTAAGAGAACAACAAAACTATATAAAACCATTCTATACAAAACTATCAAGTGCCTCATCTAAATCAGATGGAACTCTTGAAATAAATGAAAAAATTATTTATACAGATACAAAAGAAGAAAATGGATTATATACAATAAGTATTTATAAAGACTATCAACATACAATGTTAATTGATAGTAAAACAAATATTACAAAAGAAAAATTACCAACAACAGAAATATCAATAGATGAGTATTTATCAAATGCATCAACAATTACATATAAGTTTAATAGTGCAAATCAAACATATTACTTTGAAAGTAGTACTATTTCAAATAGTTAAAGTGTCTAGGCACTTTTTTTATTATATGCTATAATATATGTGTTTAAAAGGAACTATGTAGAAAGGAAGACAACATGAAACAAGAAAATATAAGAAATTTTTGTATAATTGCTCATATTGATCATGGTAAAAGTACATTAGCAGATAGAATATTAGAACTTACTGGAGCAATTGATAAAAGAGAACTTAAAAGTCAAATGCTTGATTCAATGGATCTTGAAAGAGAACGTGGAATAACAATTAAATTAAATGCAGTTGGCTTAAATTATAAAAAAGATAATGAAGAATATCTTCTAAATCTAATTGACACTCCAGGACATGTAGATTTTTCATATGAAGTATCACGTTCACTTGCAGCCTGTGAAGGAGCATTACTAGTAGTAGATGCTGCACAAGGAGTAGAAGCACAAACTCTAGCAAACCTTTATCTTGCTTTAGAAAATGATTTAACAATAATTCCAGTAATTAATAAAATAGACCTACCAAGCGCAGACCCAGATAAAGTAATAGAAGAATTAGAAACAATTGGCTTTGATAAGGAAGATATTGTCCTAACAAGTGCTAAAACTGGTGTAGGAGTAGATAAATTATTAGATAAAATTATAGAAAAAATTCCAAGTCCAAAAGGTGATATAAATAAACCTTTAAAAGCTTTAATATTTGATAGTCTATTTGACCCATATAGAGGAGTAGTTACTAGTATTAGAGTAATAGATGGTAAACTAAAAGTAGGAGATATAATGAAGATGATGGAAACAAACACATCATATGATGTTGTTTCATTGTCAGTAAATACCCCAAAAGAAAAACAAATAAAAGAACTTGTAGCAGGAGAAGTAGGGCATGTGTATGCATCAATTAAGAGTATAAGTGATGTACATGTAGGAGATACTATAACGCTAGAAAGGAATCCAGCAAAAGATAAATTACCAGGATATAAACCAATGAAACCAACAGTTTACTCTGGAATATTTCCAATAGAATCTAATAAATTTGAAGACTTAAGAGAAGCTCTTGGCAAATTAAAATTAAATGATGCTGCCTTAACTTTTGAACCTGAAACATCAAAAGCACTAGGCTTTGGATTTAGATGTGGATTCTTAGGACTACTTCATATGGATATAGTAGAAGAAAGAATTGAAAGAGAATATGGAATTGATTTAATAGCAACATCTCCATCTGTTGTATATGAAGTAATATTAAATGATAACTCAAAAATTCTAATTGATAGTCCAACAAAAATGCCAAAAAAAGAAGCCATAAAAAAGACATTAGAGCCATATGTAAAAACAAGTATATTTACACCAAGCGAATACATTGGTCCAATTATGGAACTATGTCAAGATAAAAGAGGAACATTTATAAATATAGATTATCTTGATAAAGAAAGGGCAACGGTAAACTATGAAATGCCACTATCAGAAATAGTTTATGATTTCTTCGATAAATTAAAAAGCTATACAAAAGGTTATGCTTCATTTGACTATGAAGTTATTGGCTATAAAGAAAGTAACTTAGTAAAAATGGATATACTATTAAATGGAGAAATAGTTGATGCTTTAAGTGTAATAGTTCATAAGGACTTTGCATATCAAAGAGGAAAAATAGTAGTTGAAAAACTAAAAGAAATTATACCTCGTCAATTATTTGAAGTGCCAATTCAAGCTAGTATAGGTGGACACGTAATAGCAAGAACAGATATAAAAGCCTTAAGAAAAAATGTCCTTGCTAAATGCTACGGTGGAGATATTACTCGTAAGAAAAAGTTATTAGAAAAACAAAAAGAAGGTAAAAAGAGAATGAAACAAATAGGTAATGTAGAAGTACCTCAAGAAGCATTCTTATCAATTTTATCTACAAAAGAATAAAAGGGGGATTAATATGAACGATACAGAATTAAAAGTTATAAATTTATTTAAACAAAACCCAACATTATCAATTACTCAAGTTGCAGAAAAGTTAGATATTTCAAGAGCAATTGCTTCCAAATATTTAAATAGAAATGAATCAGTTTTATTAGAAAATGGAAGTACTATAAAAGAACAACTAGAGTATAACAAAGTTTATGGTACTTCTAATGGGGCAGTAGTAAAAAACAAAAAAGATACTGAAAGAAGAGAAGAAAAAGAAGAACTAGTAGTAAAATACTTCAAGGAAAACCCTAAAATGACTTTAGATGAGATTGCAGAAAAATTTGAAATAGCAAAGTCAACAGTTTCAAAATATCTATCTTCTCATAAAGATGAAATTCTATCTAATGGAAATACAGTAAAAGACCAACTAGAAATAAATCAAAATCTTGGAAGAATGAAGGGTGCCGACTTAATTGGTAGAAATAGTGTTGCAATAAAAAATGATACAGGAAGATTTACAGGTTCTATTAGCACAATTAGTGGAACGAATTTTCAATTAACATCTAAGTCAGGTGCAAGAATAGGTTCTCTTACTATAGCTGATAAAATGGAAGAACAAATAACTAGAGAAGCAATATATTATTTAGTACATAATAAGTCTTTAGAAGAAACAGCAAAAGATTTAGAAGTTTCTAAACGCACACTACAACTTCATTTGAAGAAATTGGAAGTGTTTAATGAAAATCTTCATAGAATAGTAGAAGAAAGGAAAAAAGAAAATCAAAAAATAGGAAGAATAAATCACACTCATAAAGGTGGTAGAGCATCAATGTATGATCAAGATATGATAAATCATCTATGTGACTGCATATTGCAAAATAGTTATACTTATCAAGAAGCAGAAGAAATGTTAGGAATTCCTTCATCAACACTATTTGAACTAATGAAAAGAGTTGATGAAAAAAGAAGAGCAGAACTTGATTTACTAGCAATTGCCAATCAAAAAAACATATCAATTAATGAGTACTTAGAAGAACATGGAAAAAGAAGAAAGTAAAGTAAGAAGCTGTTATATACACATTCCATTCTGTAATAAAATATGTTCATATTGTGATTTCTGCAAAATATTTTATAATAAGAAAATTATAAAAAAATATCTAGAAGTACTAGAAAAAGAAATAGATATAAACTACAAAAACGAAGTACTAGATACAATATATATTGGAGGAGGAACACCTAGTTCACTTGATTTAGATGAATTAGAACATCTCCTAAATATAATAGATAAATTAAATAAAAGTAAAAAAGTAGAGTACACAATAGAAGGAAATTTTGAAAGTACCACAAAAGAAAAATTAGATTTATATAAACGAC
Organism: uncultured Mollicutes bacterium; assembly: GCA_900543055.1. Taxonomy (GTDB): domain Bacteria; phylum Bacillota_I; class Bacilli_A; order RF39; family UBA660; genus UBA3789. Next base: position 24,070 of record UQQI01000006.1, on the reverse strand, counting down.
ATGGAATAAATAGACTATCCTTTGGAATAGAATCAATAGATAAAACTAATTTAAAATTACTAGAAAGAGACTTTGATGAAACAAAAGTAAAACAAGTGATAAGTTATTCTAAAAAAATAGGAATAAATAATATAAATGTTGATTTAATATATGCAATTCCAAATGAGACAATAGATATATTGAAAAAAGATATTGATTATATTTTAAGTCTTGATATATCACATATTTCTACATATTCATTGATTATAGAAGATAATACAAAATTAAAAATTAATTCTATAAAAAACATATCAGAAGACTTAGATTATGAAATGTATAATTTTATTTGTAAAAGACTAAAAGATAATAACTATAAACATTATGAAATAAGTAACTTTTCCAAAGAAGGATATGAATCAAATCATAACACGTGTTACTGGAATAATAATGAGTATTATGGTTTTGGTTTAGGGGCCTCATCTTATATTGGAAATATTAGAAAAACAAATACAAAATCAATTACTAAATATTTAAAAGAAATAAATAATGAAGAAAAAGAAACACTCTCTATTGATGATAAGATAGAATATGAAGTAATTCTAAATCTAAGAAAAAAAGAGGGTATTAACTTAGATAAATTTAAAAAAAGATATAAAAAAGAATTACATGAAATTTATAACTACAAAGAACTGTTAAAAAAAAATCTACTAATACTAAATAACAATCATCTTTCAATTCCAGAAGATAAATGGTATATTAGTAATGAAATTATAGTAGAATTATTAGGAAGTGAAGTAAAATGAATATAGAAGAATTATTTGATAAAGAATTAAGTTATATAAAAGATGAAAATATAAGAAAGTCTTTAATAGAATTATTAAAAATATTACCAGATTATTGGTATGAAGTACCAGCCTCATCAACAGGAAAATATCATCCAGAGTATGCTCTAGGAGATGGTGGTTTATTAAGACACTCTAAAGCAGCAATGAGAATAGGGTATGAATTATTATGTGACCCATCAATTGGAGATAAATATACTGAGCACGAAAAAGATTTAATGTTATTATCATTACTTGTCCATGATGGACTTAAAAGTGGAAATCCAAAAGAAAAGTATACAAGATTCGATCATCCAATATTAATGGGAAATTATGTAGTTGAAAATAAAGAAAAAATTGGATTAACAGAAGAAGATGCAATATTCTGTAGCGATGCGATAAAAACACATATGGGAAATTGGATAACAGACTATAATGGAAACGAAGTGCTAGAAAAACCTAAAACAAAATACCAAAACTTTGTTCATATGTGTGATTATCTAGCAAGCAGAAAATGCATTCTAGTACCATTTGATAGTAATAACAAAATAAGTACTTAATAACACTTATTTTTTCTTGTATTAAATTAAAATATTTGGTACGATTAATATAAAGGAGATAGGATAAATGACAAAGAAACGTAAAACCAAAAAAATTTCAAAGAAAAGACAACAAGAAATGAAAATACAAAGAAAAGTGATTTTTCAATGTGTTATTCTCTCTGTTTTAGTTTTAGCGTTAACATATTTTATATTAAACTCAAATGTCCTAAAATCAAAAGTTGATGAAGTAACCGCAAGTTATATTTCATTTAATAATTCCAAAACAACTGATATGCTGAAAATATCAAATTTAAGTAAACAAAAGAAGTCAGTAGGAGAAAGCATTTTTAACAATTCTACTAAAACTTTTCAAGTTGCTGGAGAAAAAAATAAAGAATATGAAATAGTTGTTTATGCATTAGGAAACAAAGTTGATGAAGAATATGTTTCATTTACTTTAGTGGATAATAGTGAAAATAAACTAAGTTCAAATACTTTAAGTAAAGTGAAGTCAACACCTGATGATGGAAGAATTATTTTTACAGGAAAAATAGATAGTAAAACTATCTTAAAATTAAACATGTGGTTATCAACCAATTACAAAGGTAATACAAAAAATATATCATATGAAATAAAAATAAAACCCAGACAGGAGTGATAGTTATGAAAGGAAAGATAATAGTAGTTGAAGGTACTGATTGTTCCGGAAAAGAAACACAATCAAAATTATTAGAAGAAAGATTGAATTCTATAGGAAAAAAATGTGTAAGGTTTGATTTTCCAAATTATGAAAGCCCAACAGGAAAAATAATAGGAGGAGCATATTTAGGAAAACCAGAAATTGGACCTAGTTTTTTTAAAGAAGGAGCAGTAAATGTTGAACCACATGTTGTATGTTTATACTATGCTGCTGATAGAAAATATGCAATGCCAGAAATAGAGAAATATTTAAATGATGACTATTATGTAATACTTGATAGATATACAACATCAAACTTAGCACATCAAGGAAGTAAAATTCATGATAAAGATGAAAGATTTAACATGTATCAATGGATTGATAAATTAGAGTATTGGCTTCTTGGACTACCAAAACCAGATAAAACTATTTTTCTACATGTTCCACTTGAAAATACTTTAGAACTAAGAAAAAACAGAAAATCCATTGACGAACATGAAAAGTCCCCTGAATATTTAAAAAGAGCAGAAGAGTCTTACCTAGAACTATCAGAATTATATAACTGGGATAAAATAGAATGTATTAGAAATAATAAATTACGTAGTGTTGAAGACATCAATAATGAAATAATGAAAATAATAGAGAAAATGGATGAAGAAAACTAAAGGTTTTTTCCTTTGAAAATCTATCAATATCAATATTTGAAAAATTTATAATTGAAGAATGATTTTTAAATCATTCTTTTTATTTAAAAAAAAGAAATCTAATTTCTAGATTTCTATATCTTTGGAACTAAAGGTACTGTCTTATCATCAAGTCTAGGCATTCCATTAATATTAACAAGTGTTCCACCAGTATTAGTATTCGAACTAGTTGGTGTTACAGAACTTACTTGACCAACATTATATGTATAACCAGTATTAGAATAAGCATTACTACTTGTTGGAGGAGCAATAGTAGTTTGGACTTGAACGTTAGGATTAATTGGTTGAGGATTTATTGTTGGCATTTTATAAATATTATTAACTGCAGTTCCATAACTTGGAGATGTAGCAGGAGAAGTAACTGGTGCTGTTACAGGAACAGTAGCAGGATTTTGATAAGTAATAGGAACACTTATAGGTGCAGCAGTTGTAGGTACTTGATAAGTAGTAGGAACATTTATTGGAGTAGTAATAGGAGTAGTTGCTACTGTCTTAACAGAATTTGTATTGATTAAACTAACTGCTGGATATTGTTGGGTTTTAGTAGTGCTTGGTATCTTAGCAACACTTTGATTATAATTATTTTGAACATTTGTTGTTGGAATAGTAGCAGTAACTCCTTGAGATGTTCTAAAGTCGTTTGGAATAGTAACAGCAGTTTGAGTTGGTTTCGTATTAGAAACCATAGCTCCAATTTGCGGATTTGGAGTGCTATTAGTAATTGTATTTTGAACTTGTTTAGGTACAGTAACACCTTGTGAAGAAACATCTTTTTGAACATTTTGTTGCACTTTATCAGAAGTATTAGCATTTTCAACAGGTGTATCATTAAAATCACTTGCAGTAAACACTGGTGTACTCATCATATTAGAAATATTATTTTTATCATTTTTATTAACTATTGTATCAATTAATTCGTCACTATCTTCTTCCTCAGTGTCTTCACCTTCAGGTGATGGTGGAGTAACATCTTTTAAGAATTCACCTATTTCACTCTCGTATTCCTCATCATCTTCTGTTTCAATCTCAATATTTCTATATACTTCCTCGAAAGAAGTTTGCCCTTCATAACATTTTATTAAAGCATCTTGTAACATAGTAATAGTTTTACCAGTATAAACCATCTTAGCAAGTTTCTTTTTCTCTAATCCTTCAATATTTAAAGCATTACGAATATCATCATCTAATTCCAAAACTTCATGGAAAGCTATACGACCATGATAACCACGACGACAATGATCACATCCCTTAGGATTAGCATCCCAAACCATAGGAACATCCATATGTATAAACTTTTTAAAGACTTTCTTCTCATATGGAGTAGTTTCTCTTTGAAATCTACAATCAGGGCATAGCATCTTAGCAAGTCTTTGAGAAATAATACCAGTAAGAGCAGTAGATAACAAATATCTTTCAACGTTCATATCAAGTAAACGTTCAACTGTTGCTAAAGCATTATTTGTATGGATAGTTGACAAAACTAAGTGTCCAGTAATTGATGCACGAACAGCGATTTGTGCTGTCTCTGAGTCACGAATTTCTCCGATAAGAATAATATTTGGATCTTGACGCAAAATTGAACGAAGAGCAGCCGCAAAAGTCATACCAATTTCAGCATTAACTTGTACCTGATTAATTCCTTCAATATTCATCTCTATTGGATCTTCAACTGTAATAATGTTTTTCTCAGGTTTATTAAGTCCTTGCAAAATAGAGTAAGTAGTAGTTGATTTACCAGAACCAGTAGCACCAGTTGTAAGAATAATACCATTTGGAATTTCCATCATTCTTTTTATCTTTTTCAAATTTTCTGGATGAAAACCTAAACTATCAATACCTTGCATACTTCTTGTATAGTCAAGAATACGAATAACTATTTTTTCACCCTCATTTAAAGGAAGTGAAGAAACACGCATGTCTAAGTATGTTCCTCCAAATTCACCTTTAATAGCACCATCTTGTGGTAGACGAGATTCAGTAATATTCATATTAGCAAGTAATTTTAGTCTTGTAGTTAAGTTCTTTTCATATGCTTTTGGAACAAATGTATAATCTTGACAATCACCATCAATTCTAAATCTAACCATCATTCCGTCTTCTCTTGGATCAAAATGAATATCAGAAGTTTTAAGCTTAGAAGCAGCAATAATTATATAATCCGCAACTTGAGTAACAGGAGTCTTTGTAAAATCAAATGACACCATGAAACTTTCAGTTCCTTTTTGAACACGTTTAACATCAAATTGTACCATCATTTCAACCCCTTTTTTTGAATACAATAGATAAAAAATCATAGTAAAAAATTAGATTCCAACTATGGTATTTTACTAAAATATATTATATAATAATTTCATAATAATAGCAAGGAGAGTGAAGATGAAAAGATGAAAAAAATTAATAATAAAGGCTTCGTTCTTGCGGAAACACTTGTAGTTACTGTGTTTCTAATGATTCTCTTTACAATGATATACAGTAATTTTTATCCGTTAATAGGTGAGTATGAAAAAAGAGAAAATTATGATGATGTTGACGGTAAATATGTTTCTTACTGGATGAAAAAATTAGTTGAAGATCAAAATTACTCAATATCAGAAGCCAAAAAAACTAATATGAAAAATTATGGTTTTTTTAGACTAGAATGTTCAGATTTAAATAACAATTCTCAGCAAACAACACTATGTAATAATTTACTTCAAGCCTATGAAATTAATGGCTGTCAATCAATAAAAGATAAAGAAAACGGAGGAGATACACTAGTTGGTTGTGAAGTATTTGTCACACATTACAGAATAGGTGGAACCACACCTGATTTTAAAAACACTGTGAAACAAAATCTAAAAAAATATAAAGAAAATTGTAGTGAATCTGATAGTACATGCAAACAAAACTATATAAAAACTTGTGTGGAAAGAAAAAAAAATAGTGGAAATGTTTCTGATAATAATATAAATATTGATGAATATTGTGCTGAGGATGCAGAAGAAAATATCTTTTCAAGTGGTTTTCAAGACTATGTAACATTTTTACCTGATTATACAACTCCTTCACTAAATCTGGCAAAATACAGAGTAATTGCAGTAGTACATCACACAAAAGATTATAACAATTATCTTACATACTCTACAACGGAGGTGAATAGATAATGAAAAAACTGAACAATAAAGGAATAACTACAATAGAAGTTATAATTTCATTTGTGCTTGTAGTTATAATTTCAGCATCTTTATTTACTACAATATCTGCATATAACGCTAAAAGATTAACAGAAAGTTATAAATCACAAATATATACATATAAAAATCAATTAACCAAGATAATTCAAGATGATCTTATAAAAAAAGGATTAGTAGAAGTAACCTATAAAAAATATACATCTGCTTCTGATACATCTTATTCAGTATTGACAGAAGACAAATCTTCAAATAACAAAATGATTATTTATCAATTGGATTGTACTTTAAAGGATGGAACAAATAGAAGACTTGTTATTTACCAAAGATTTACCAAAAGTAAAAGCCATCCTAGTGGTTCAACTACAAAAGATGATTATTTTATGATAGAATACGGAACTCCAGATTTAACTAAAGACAAAGCGGATGATCAAAATGCAAACTTAATTGAATATCCAATACCAGATGTTGGTACAACAGAAGAACAAGAAAATAATGGACCAATACGACATGCAAAAGACTTATCAATTAATAATATATTAATATCATTTGGGTATGATAGCAGTTATAGAACAACTACTAACATATTATCATTATATATAGGATTTTATCATCCAGAATTATCTACAAGATATGGAATAAATATCATCAGTCCGATAAACTTTACATCAAGTTCAGATGGTACAACTGGATTTGATGATAGTGATACTCAATATAGAATTGACTACAATACAAATGGCGGGGAAGAACCAATAGCATCTGAAGTAGCAACTTACAATGATGAAATAAAACTACCAGGTGACTCTACCAAACCTGGGTATGAGCTAGTTGGATTTTCAACAGATAAGGATAGTACAACAGCTGAGTATGCAGCAGGAAGTACAGTAAAAAATATTACTACAGATGATAGTGTTACTTTATATGCAATATGGAAACCAACAATTTATACATTTGATTCTAATGAAAATGTAAATAAAATAACAATAGATACATCTGGAACATATAATTTAGAAGTATGGGGAGCTCAAGGTGGAGGAAAAAATAAATCTGAATTAAAAAATAATCATGGTGGTCCAGGTGGTTATGCCTCAACTACAGTCTATTTAGAAAAAGGTACTAATCTTTATGTAACAGTAGGAAAATCAGGAACTTATACAAAAGAACAAGTTGCTGACTCTCTCTTTAAAGGTGCCGGTAAGAATAAAACAAAAAATGCTGTAGGAACAGGTGGAGGAGCTACATATATTTCTAATAGTTCAAATGAATATACATTGCAAAGTATGCAGAATATATATCTAATCGCCGCAGGCGGAGGTGGAGCAGGATGCAATAACAAAAACTTAAACAGTTCAGGAGGAGCAGCAAGGTCCGTTGAATATGTAGATGATGAATCAAATAAAACTACAACAAATGGAGTAAAATACCAGTCAAAAACAAGTAAAAATAATGTAAAAGGAACAACACCTAAAAAGAATAAGAAAAACTATTTTGGATCAGGTGGCTCAGGATACTTAGGTGGAAATATAGGTAAAAATTTAAAAAATAGTAGTTTTCAATGTAGTGGAGCAAGTGGTGGTATAAGTAAAATTTTTGTAGGAGATAATCAAAAATACACAGAATATCAAGAAGCAAAACAAACCGCAACAAGCGGTTATTATAAACTAGGAGATGGCTACGCTAAAATAACATTAATAAGTTAAATGTAAAAAATGCAAACAAAGTACCAAAAATTCTTCCAAAAATAAAATATTTATAATTAATAGGAGTATCCGAAAGGATACTTTTTATTTGCAAATGAATTGATAAACTACCAAAACAAATAAATAATAAAACAAAAACTCCTCTTAAATAATTACTATCTAATAAAGAAACAGAAAAAATACCCTTAGTTAAATCAAAAACACCACATATTAAAACATAATAAATATGAGAAAAAGAAAAATTATTTAAAATAATACAGGAAATCAAATAAAAAAATAAAGAAGTTCCATAGATTATACAAAGTACTTCAAAAGCTGACTTAATTCCAGTAGCAAGACTTAAAGAAAAATTAGTTTTTTTAAAGTTACTATCATTATATTTATTCCCATCTATTTTACAAAATAACATTATTATAAAATTACTTATAATAATAGAAAGTAAAATATTTCTAGTGATAATTCTATTAGGAATAACTAAAGTAAGAGAACTAATTATAAATAAAGGATTAGGAAAATGACTAAACATCATAAGTTTATTAGCATCACTACAACTAATAAATCCTTTATTATATAAATCACTTGTATACTTAGCACCACTAGGAAAACCACTAATCATACTAATAGTAAAAACATATAACTTAGTACTTTTAATATGTAAAACATTATCTAAAAAAGATATTATTCCAAAGTCTACTAATAAACTTGATATGATAAAAAATATAAAACTAACAGGAAATAACTTAGTTAAAAACAACTTTGAATAATCAATTATATTATTAAGTATATACTGACTATTAAATAAATAAAATATAAGCATCAATATTAAAGTGACAAGTATTAGTCTATTTTTATAGTTTTCTTTCATATTTATCCTTTTCTTTGTTATAATTATTTTAAGGTGATTAACATGCTAAAAAAAATTAAAGACTACATAGTAGAAATGTTTAGAGAAGAATATAAATTTATTATTTTTATGCTTCTTCTCTTAATTATATTAAATTATCCACTAAATTATTATATAACTGTTGGAGGAGGAATAAGTGATGTCTCATCAAGAATTAAAGTAGAAGGCAAATACAAATCTAAAGGAACATTTAATATAAGTTATGTTACTCAACTTACAGGAAATGTTTTTACTTATGGATTAAGCTTTATAATGCCAAATTGGGAAAGAGAGTCAGCTGATAATTATAAATACACAGAAGAAGAAAGTATTAAAGATATAGAGTTTAGAAATGAACTTGACTTAAAGACTGCTAATGGTACCGCAACATACTGGGCTTATACTCTAGCAAATAAAAAGTTAAAAGAAACCTCTTCAAAGATATATGTAATAATGGTTGATAATAAACAATATAAAACAAACTTAAAAGTACAAGATGAAATATTATCTGTGGATGATAAAACTTTTTCAAATATTACAGAGTATAAAGAGTATATTCAAACTAAAAATAAAGGTGATACTGTAAAAGTAAAAATTATTCGTAATAAAAAAGAACAAGTAATAGCTTGCAATGTCTATGAAACAAAAGGGGTAAAACTAATTGGAGTTATACTTCAAGTTGTAAAAGAATATGAAACAGCTCCTAAAGTAGATATTACTTTTAATAAGAGTGAATCAGGTCCATCTGGCGGATTAATAACAACACTTGAAATATATAATCAGTTAACTAAAAAAGATTTAACTAAAGGAAAGGAAATTGCTGGAACTGGAACAATTGAAATAGATGGAACAATAGGTCAAATTGGAGGAATTAAATATAAAGTATTAGGAGCAGAACATGGAAAAGCAAAATACTTTTTAGCTCCATCTGGACAAAATTATAAAGATGCAGTTAAGTATAAAAAAGAGAAAAAACTAAAAATAAAAATAATAGAAGTAAAAAATATAAAAGATGCAATAAATAAGTTAGAGGGTTTAAAATGAGAATAGGAATAGACTTAGATGATACAATTTGTAACACAACAAAAATAGTTCAGGATAGGGTAAAAAGATATGCAGATGAAGAAGGTTTAAATGACCTAGACATTATGAATGACGAAGTCTTAAAACAAAACTTTTTCAATATTTATATAGATGATATTTACTCAAATGTAGAACCGAAAAACGAAGCTTTAAAAGTACTTAGAAGACTAAAAAATAGAGGAAATGAAATCTATATAATAACAGCAAGATGTAAAAGAACAACTGCTCCAATAGAAACTGTTATTCGTCTTACTTCTGACTGGTTAAAAAAGTATGAGATAGAAGTAGATGGCATAATAACATCAGCCTATGGAGATTCTAAAGCAGATGTTTGTAAAAGATATAAAATAGATTTTATGATAGATGATGATCCATATAATTTAAAAAGAATAAGTGCAGTAGGAACAAAATGTATTTTATATGATGATATGGACAGATTCGAAGCAAATAAAAATATACTAACAAATTGGAAAGATGTAGAAAACTATATTGAAAGGAATAGATAATATGAAAAGAATAATTATGTTTATTACAATATTAGTAATAACTCTAGTATCACAAAATGTATATGCTACAAACTATAATATAAAAGAATTAATACCAGTAAACGCTCATACAACAATAGGAACTAACAATTTTAGATATATTGATTTTTATTATAATGACAATGAAATGGAAGCAGATGGTCTAAAAAATAATTTCATTATATTTAGTAAAATAAAAAATGTAAGTGATGAGAAAAGAGCAGTTACAGTATCAATTGGTCTATTTGATAAAGATAAGAAAAATATTGGTACAATTAACTACTGCTCAAGTAAAGACAAAACTAGTGTAGTTGCTGGAACTGAATTAAATCCAGATGAAGAAAAATCTTATGTAATAGAAGTAAATAAAAAATATCTTGCTGATAAGAAAACTGTAAAAGATATAAAGTACATTAGTATACTAAGTGATAATCCAAACTGTACAACAGGGTATTCTCTTGACTTTGTAGGTCAAACAGTAGATGAAATTGGTCAAATTAAAAATACAGGTTTATCTGATGATGCAGAGCTATTTATAAAAATATTAACAGTAATAGGCATAGTAGCCATAATAATATTTGTATATAATTTCATGTTTTCAACAAGATATAAAAACTTTAATGGAGAAGATGTAAGACAAGAATATAGTTATATAAATAAAGAACTAGAAGCAAAAAGAAAATATGATGCAATTCATAATCCAACTCCTCCAAAAGAAGTAAAAGAAGTAAAAACACAAGAAGTAAAAGCACAAGAAGAAAGAGAAAATAGTAATGCAAATAAAGAGTCATCTGACTTACATAACTTTTATAAGTAATACAAGGAATCATTAATGATTCTTTTTTTTCACATAATTTCCCACATTTCTTTAATAATAATTACACAATTAAGATATACAATTAAATCATGAAAAGGAGGAATAAGTATAAGATAGAGAAAAACAAAAGAATAAAAAGTAAATAATTTCAAATAAGAAATTTAATATAAAAATCCCACAATTTCCCATAATTTTTTAATAATAATTACATATTTATAAGTTATGATGGATATAGTTAAAGGAGGTAGATATTATAAGGTCAAACTAGAAAACAAAAATAAGTAAACAAAATGTTTTAATATATATAATAATTAAAAAGGAGGTAGAGATTACAAATATAAATAAATAGTGTTATACTATTGATAGGTGGTATTTATGTATACAGTATGTTTAGTCGAAGATGAAGAAGCCTTAGCTAATGTTGTAAAAGCATATTTAGAAAGGGCTGGATATAAAACAATATGCTTTACTAAAGGAAGTGAAGCAATAAACTATATTGGTAATAAAGTAGATATATGGATTTTAGATATAATGTTAGGAGATGATGTCAATGGATATGATGTAATCAAAGCTATCAGAGAACATGATGATAATGTTCCAGTAATATTTACATCTGCAAGGGATCAAGAATTAGATAAAATATTTGGCCTTGAGCTTGGTAGTGATGATTACATGACAAAACCTTATTCGAGTAAAGAACTTGTACTTAGAGTAAATAAAATAATAAAAAGAGTTTATAAAGATAATAGTCAAGTAAATATAATAAATTATGATGATTATGTCATTAATTTAGATAAAAGAACAGTAGAGTTAAATAAGAAAAATATAAAACTTACTACACTAGAATTTGATCTATTAGTTTTACTTATAAAAAATAAAAGTAAATGTTTTTCAAGAGAAGAGATACTAGACAAAGTTTGGGGAAGTGATTACTTCGGAACAGACAGAGTAGTAGACGATTTAATAAGACGTCTTAGAAAAAAATTAGATAAACTAAATGTAGAAGCTGTTTATGGATATGGGTATAGATTATCATGAACTTCTTAGGAAAAAACAGCTTAGCAAAACAGCTTTTAATAATAGTTGCGATAACATTTTTCTTTCTATTCTTATCTCTTGGGATAATTTTACCAAGATTATTAATGCCAATTGCAGAATCTAATCTATATAACTATTTAAGTGAACCATTAAAAATTTATAATACAACTGTTGATAATGAACTATCTAACAGTGAAATAGCATTTCTATATATTTCTGATAACAAAATAGAAGCAAGCGGAAATATAGGAGATGTTATTAAATATGACAACTTACATAATTTAGTCAAGAAAATGACAAACCCTTATGGAAAATTTATTCATAATCATAAGACATACTACTACTATACTTTAAAAAAAAATAATATAAAAAAGATTGCTATTGCAAATAATAGCTATATAAATATGACTAAAACATCTATATTAAGTGCTATATTTCCAACACTACTAGGAACGTTTTTATTAATAGGTTTAACACTAGTATTCTGGTCAACAATAGTTGTAAGAAAAATAGAAAAATTAAAAGATAAAATAGATAATATTGATAATCCAGATTATAATCATAAAATAGATTTTCAAGTAGATGATGAGATGAAATCTCTTGCCTTAGCAATAGAAGATATGCGAATTTCTTTAATTAACCAAGAAGAATATCGCAATCAAATGTATCAAAATATTTCACATGATTTTAAAACGCCTCTCACTGTAATAAAATCATATATAGAAGCTGTTGAGGATGGAGTAGAGGATGAAACTACTGCACTCACTACCATCAAAGAACAGACAAATAAATTAGAACAAAAAGTACACTCACTTCTTTATTTAAATAAACTAGATTATCTCAAAAATACAAAAAATGTTACTATGGAAGAAATTAATATGACGGATATTATTAATACAGAAGTAGAAAAGTTTAAATTTCATAGAAAAGATATAAAATTTGAAGTGAATATAGATAAAAAATCAACTTTCTATGGTTCTGTAGAAAATTGGGAAACAATTTTAGATAATATTTTAAGTAATTTTATGAGATATACAAAAACAACTATAAAAATAACGGTAAGGCAAAATAAGATAATATTATATAACGATGGAGAACCTATTGAAAAAGACTTTATTGAAGCAATTTTTACTCCCTTCAGAAAAGGTATTAAAGGTCAATTTGGATTAGGATTATCTATAGTTAAAAAAACTCTAAATTTAATGGACTATGATATTACTATAAAAAATGAAAAAAAAGGTGTATCATTTACTATTACCCGTGATAAAAAGTTATAGAAAAATACCCTATAGCTTTTTAATTTTGCTTTAATTTTTTCTTTATAAATCAATACTTTCTTGATATAATTTACTTATAAAATAGAAAGGGATGATTGGTATAGGAAAAATTAAAAATAGGATGACAAGAAACATAGTTTCATTTATTTTATTAATTGTAGGAACAATTATTTCAGCGGCAGCACTTGAATGTATTTTAATACCAAATACAATATTAGATGGAGGAGTAACAGGTATTTCAATAATATTATTTAAATTATTTAAAATACCGGTATCACTCCTAGTATTAATATTAAATATTCCATTTGTATATGTTGGCTATAAAAATCTTGGCAAGAATTTTTTATACAGAACAATAATTTCAATGATTTCGTTTTCACTTTTCTTAACCTTCTTTGAACATGTACCAGCATTTGTTGATGATATACTACTTGCAACTGTGTTTGGTGGAGCATTATATGGAATCGGAGTTGGTATGGTAATTCACTTTGGTGGTTGTGTTGATGGAACAGAAAGTGTCGCAATTGTAATTAGTAAGAAAACATCATTTTCAGTAGGACAAATAGTTCTTGCATTTAACCTTATAATATTTGGCGTAGCAGGGTTTAGATTTGGAGTAGATAGAGCACTATATTCATTACTAACATACTTTATAACATCAAAAGTAGTAGACTTTGTCTCAACTGGTCTACAACAGGCAAAAGCTGCTATGATAATTACTGAAAAAAGTTCAAAACTATCAAAAGAAATATATGATAAATTAGGAAGAACAACAACTACAATTAAAGGAAAAGGACTAATCAGCGGAGAAAAAGAAGTGCTTTACTGTGTACTAACAAGAATAGAAGTATTTGAATTAAAAAGAATAGTTGAAGAAATGGATGAAAGTGCTTTTGTTACAATAACAGATGTTTCAGATATAATTGGAAATCATATCAAAAGTAACAATAAAATAAAAAAACTAAGTTAAAAAACAATCAACAAGCGTTGATTATTTTTTTGACAAAAAGACATTATAATAAAATAACTACTCGAAAAAAAGGGAGAGTTATAAAAAAATTATTTTACCAAAAAAATATATTGATGAAATTGATATTATAGAATTAAAAAAAGGCAATTAAGAAATACAAAACAAAGAAAGTCAGTGGAAGAGGCTTATCAAAAATATAAAAAAATTATGAACATTTTTATAATGAAAAAGCAAGAAAATATATAGAAGATAACCTCTTTAATGGAGCTAATAGAACATCAAACATGGATATTTTAATGCAACTATATAGTGAATTAGGTCTTGATATTGGAAAACATACTTTTTATGATGAACATTTAGAAAGAATAAATTCCATATTTTAACTAGATAGAGATATTATAGAAGTAGCAACAAGATATATACCAGCATTTGCAAATAAGATTGCAAAAAAACAACTTGCTTTAAATCGTGGTACAATTACTGTATATGAACCAGAGTTATTTGAAGAAAAAGCAAAATATTCTAATATGACTATTCATAAAGAAAAATTTACTGAACAAACAAAAATAAATAAAGATTCTTTAGGTATAGGTATATTAACATGTGATACAACAGAAGCTATGATAAGAAATTTCTGTAAGAATAATATGGTCTTTTATATAGCTATGTGTAATTGTACTCATAAAAGTAATAATATTTTTTCAGCATATCAGTATCAGAACAAAATGGTTGATTTAGAAGAAAGTCTCCTAGAAAAATATAGTAATAATAAAAAAGAATTAAAAATAGATTATTTAGATGATGAATTTTTCTTTGGATACACCCCAATAATTTATACTAAGCAAATATAATAATTTTACATTTACTTGAAGTTCTTAAATTCTTAGGAACTTTTTATTTATATTTATTTATGATATACTGAATCTATGAGGGGATAGGCAACATGGAGAAAAAAGGATATAAAGCATTTAAAAAAGGTTTAGTAAATCATTTTGGAAAAGAGTTTGAACTTAATAAAGAATATAGTGTTTCCGGAGAAATTAAGTTTGGTAATAGTGGTAACGGTTATCACTTTGCAGAACGGCCAGAAGATACATTAAGATATTTTCTAAATGAAGATGACGTAATAATTGCTGAAGTAACTGGAAGAGGAAAAATTGTCGAATCATATGATGATTACAATGGTTACTACGATTTATATTCTGCAGAAAAAATAACAATAGATAGGATTATTGAAAGAAAAGAACTAATTTTAATGTTTTTAGAAATGGGTTCTAATATTAGAGTAGAACGCTTTTTAAAATCATATCACTTAACAGAAGAAGAAATAAATTTATTTAAGAAGAAATTTGAAAAGAATCTAAGTATTCAAGATATTATCGCCTATTATCAAGAAGGAGATAAAGGTGTATATCAAAGAAGACAATATGAATATAAGAAGACAGGTGAATAGAATGTATAATGATACACTATTTTATAAAATAGTAAGGCCACTAGTTAGAGGATTATTTAAAGTACTATATAGACCACAAGTTATAGGAATAGAAAACATCCCAAAAGAAGGAAGAATATTATTAGCAGGTAACCATACTAAATGGCTAGACCCTGTAATGCTTGTTGCAGTATCCAAAAGACAAGTTCACTTTCTAGCAAAAATAGAACTATTTAAAGGAATAACAAAGCCAATTGTAAAAGGCATGGGATGCGTTCCAGTAAATAGAAAAATACATGATAAAGGTGCTCTAAAAAGTGCTTATGAATATTTAGAAAATGAAAAATGTATCGGAATATTCCCAGAAGGAACAATAAATCGTACAGATGATGTTATAATGCCATTTAAAATAGGGGCAGTAAAAGCTTGTCAAAAAACAAATACTAAACTTGTTCCATTTATTATTACAGGAGAATATAAATTATTTAGAAAAAGTATAAAAGTCGAGTTTTTAAAACCGTTAAAAATAGGAGAAGACTTAGAAAAAGAAAATACTAAGTTGATGAAGTTAGTTAGTAAAAAGCTAATTGAAGGAGGAAAAATAAGTGGCTCAAAAAGATAAAATGACTGCATATAGAATATGTAGACCAATATTGGGATTTATTTATAAATTATATTATAATCCAACTATTATAGGAAAAGAGAATATCCCAGAAGATGGCTCAATTGTAGTAGTAGGTAATCATGTTCATATAATGGATCAGTGTAATATAATAATAGTTACAAAAAGATGTCTTCATTATATGGCAAAAAAAGAGTATTTTGATGGAAAATTTGCCTGGTTCTTTAAAGCAACAGGTTGTATTCCAGTAGATAGAAGTAAGAAAGATGAACATGCAACTCATGATGCATTAGAAGTATTAAATGAAGGACATGCTCTAGGATTATTTCCAGAAGGTACAAGAAATGGTCTGAAAGAAGAAAAAGCAAAAGAATTATATGAAAAATATATAAAGGAAGATATTTCATTTGAAGACTTCTATAAAAGAGTAAAAAAGAACAAAACATCTCAAGCGAACTATCTAGAAGAATTAATTAACACTAAAACAATTACAAAAAAAGAATTCATAGAAAATATCTATGATATGGATAGTTTTTTAAGAAAATTAGTGAGAAATAAAAAAATAAAAGAGAAAGATTATTATGAAAATATTCTTCTACCATTTAAGTATGGAGCAGTCTCAATGGCTAAAAAGACAAATTCAAAACTAGTTCCATTTGCTATCACTGGTGATTATAAATTTAGAAGTAAAAATTTAACTATTAGAATTGGAAAACCAATAGACCCAGAAGAAGATTTAGAAAGCGCTAATAAAAAACTAAGAAAAGAAATGATAAAATTAATTAAAGAAAATCATAAAAATAGTGGTAAATAGTGTAAAATATAGTTAATCATCAAATTAATATTGTAAAATATATGCTAAAATTTAAATGGTGATAATATGAAACATAATGAATTTGACAATGAAGAAAAATATAGATTATATAGAACAGTAAGAGATTTATTACATCCATCTATATCTAAGAAAAATATAAGTAATTATAAAATTATAATTAACGATGATATATTACCTTTAAGAATATTTTATCCAAAAAGAGTAACTAATATAGAACATATTATGCTATTTATTCATGGAGATTCAAATATAACTGGATGTCATAAAAATTATGCAGAAATATCAAGTACATTTTCAAAGGAATTTAACAATTTAGTTATATCTATAGATTATGATAATTATACAATTCTTCCTAAAAAAGAACTTAATAGAAAAATATATAATACAATAAAAAAAATATATAAAGATTTACTAAATCTAAATATAAAATGTGAAAATATAACTCTACTAGGAGATTCAACATCTGCAACAACAATACTTACTCTTACTAAAAAAATGAATAAAGAAAACATTGTGTTTGGAAAATACATTTTATTCTATCCTCCAGTATCAGGAGAATATATAAATAATAAAATAGATACATCATATGACTTAAATTTATTTCCAAAGTTAAGAGAGTTTTATAAAAGAAAAAGAAAATCATCATTTCCAATTAATGATACAGGTGTTACTCTCCCTAAAACACTTATATTATGTGGTAACATTGACCCATTAATAGATGAATTAAGAGAATATGTAAAAATAAAAAATAACACTAAATTAGTAGAAATATGTTCTGCAAAACACGGCTTTCTAAATTCTAAAGATAAAGATGTAATAAATGAATATCAAGATACAATTAAAAACTTTATAATATAAAAAAATGCCTTAAAAAGCATTTTTTTAGTATAGGGCAATAGCAGACTACATCAAGAAGAAAACAATAACTATTAAAATAATTAAAATAATTAATGAACAAAAATATGATCTTGCAAAATTTCTTAGATTAATATTTTTTCCACCACCAAAAGCAATAATAATTAAAAATATAAAACCAATTATTGGAATACCAAAAAGTATTTGATATAAAAAATATTGCCACATACTAAGAGGTCTATATTCTTCTGGTAACTCATCAATTCTCATTTTAAACTCACTCCTTTAATATACATTACCATATATTTCAGATAAACACTATTAATAAAATAGAAATTAAATAATAATTATGTTATAATTTTTATGGTGATAGTAATGGAAAAGAGAACAACAAAAAAAGAAATAGTAAAAATGTTATTAAAAAATAATTCATTAGATGAAAAAGATGAAGAGGAACTACTTGACTTATTAATAGATCAACCAATAAGTATTGATGTAGACAAACAAGAAGAAGCTAAAATGACATTTGGTGATAGAGTTGCTGATAAAGTAAGCGAAATTGCAGGATCATGGGGATTTATTTTAGGTTTTTGTTTATTTTTGATTTTTTGGGTAATATTAAATAGTTTTATTTTAACAGGAGATACAAAAATTGATGGATATCCATTTATATTATTGAACCTTTTATTATCATGCATAGCAGCACTACAAGCACCAATTATAATGATGAGTCAAAATAGACAAGCAGCAAAAGATAGTTTAAGAAACCAAAATGACTATAGAACAGATCTAAAAAGTGAACTTATATTAGAAGAATTGCATGATAAAATGGAAATGATTTTAAAAAATCAAAAGAAAATAATGAAGTCATTAGAAGAAGTCAATGTAAAAGAGGAGAAGTCAGATGAATAAAAAGATTTTTATTTTAATATTAGTTTGTACTATATTTTTAACCGCTTGTTCAAGTAAAAAAGACGAAACAAAAGTTGAAAGTAATGGAGAAGTAATAAACATATCATCTATGAAACATAAAAAATGTTCAAGAACTGGAAATGCAGGTTCTGGAATTGATGTATCCCTAAATTATGATTTATATTATACAGGAGATATTTTAAACATCCTTCATTCAGAAGAAAAAGTAGTCGCAACAAATGAATCGGATTTAGACACTTACGAAGAAGCATATAAGAAAATCTATAAAAATTATGAAGGATTAAAATATTATGATGCAAAAGTTGAGCGAGGAGACACCTCAGTTACAAGTGATTTAACAATTAACTATGATAAAATTGATATAGATGCGCTTCTTAGTATAGAAGGAGAAGACGATAATATCATAGAAAATGGAAAAGCAAAGGTAGACAAATGGATTACTCTTGCTAAAAAATTCGGTACAAAATGTGAAGATGTAGATGATTAATTCTACATTTCTGTTCAAATAGTTTAATTGGATAAAATTTTTCCCTCCGACGGAGAAGATAAGGGTTCAAATCCCTTTTTGAACACCAATTATTTAATAAAAGGAAGATTGTTACAAATATAAGTAACATTATCAATATAATTAACATCTTCTTTTTTCTTTATAGTCCATACTTGTAATGGATATTTTGAAGATAGGTTCTTAAACTTATCTTTTTTTAATAATTTTTTATCAAGAGATAAAAAGTCACACATAGAATACTTAATAAAAAAATTACTCTTACATAAAAATAAAATACGTTTATTATATTTACTAGAAATTAAATAGCCACATCTAACACTAGGATAATTTTTCTTAATAAATCTTACAATAAAAGGATTAAAAGACTTAATTGAATAATTAGAATAGTTAATCAACTCTTTCATTAATAAATCACAAGTTTCTTTGACTCTCTTAGTATTTTTAACTTCTATATCTAAAAATACTCTATTATTAATTAGTTTTAAAACTTCGTTAAATGTAGGAATCTTTTCATTTGTATTAAGTAATTTTAAATTACTAATTTCAGAGTAATTTGCCTCTTGCAATAATTTATCATAACCAGTCATTCTAAGTAGATTATCATCATGAAAAACAACTAATTTATTATCTTTAGTAAGTTGTACATCTAACTCTATAGGATAATTATATTTAATTGCATTCTTAAAACTTAACA
The DNA here is from genome assembly GCA_900543055.1 of uncultured Mollicutes bacterium. Classification (GTDB taxonomy): domain Bacteria; phylum Bacillota_I; class Bacilli_A; order RF39; family UBA660; genus UBA3789. The sequence goes on along the minus strand of UQQI01000006.1, from coordinate 4,004 downwards.
TACTGTTTTCTGGGACACTTTTATTATCAAAAACACCTCTATGAGCAATTATCTTGTTCATATTAGTCACCTCATTATTACATTATACTATTAATAATAGAAAAAATAAAAAAATTTGCATATTAAATAGTAATATGATACAATAACTAAACCGAAAGAAGGGGGAGAAGTTATGAAAAAATTAATGGATTTATATACAAGTCATATAGAACAATTTATGGGTAGAAAAGAAAATTTAAAAACTACAAGTAGAGTAATATTAGCAAATAATGGAAGATTTGAAGGAATTACAACTGATATAGAAAATAAACCTGTATCATTTATTTTTGGTAATGTATTTGAAGATGGAATAGAAGTTTATGATATGCCATTAAAATCAGAATTAGCAACACTTTTTTTAAAAGGACAAAAAGATGGATATAAATATCAAGGAATTTATAAAATGTTTATTGAAGGCTTTGAAGTAGAAACAAATGAGCCTTGTGAAATGATTATTTCAGATGGTGACATTGTTAGAGAAGTTAAAGAAGACGAAATAGAATTTATAATTAAAGCAACAAAAAATGTAAAAAGAAATTTATCTGCTGAAAATAAGAATGTATATAACTCATATATCAGCAAGTTCAAGAAGAAAAATGATGATATAAAAGAAAAATTCGCAGTAAAAAAAATAAAGTAAAACTAATAGTAACAGTTTTACTTTTTTTGTGTTAAAATATATTTAGGCCGACTTAGCACAGCTGGTAGTGCAACGCACTCGTAACGCGTAGGTCACTGGTTCGAATCCGGTAGTCGGCACCATTGACGAATCTGTTCGAACTATTCGAACTTTAAATATATTTCAGTCTGAAATATGACTGTTTTTTTATAGAATAAAAAATATCTAAGAGGTTAAAGGCATTGTCATAACAAAAATTAAATTTATTAATAATTAAATATAGTTTATAGTAAAAAATAAAAACTATTGTAGTATAATCTTCTTAAGAAGGAGTGAGAAAAAATGAAAAAAAAGAAGAAGATAATTCTTGGGAGTATACTTATTGTATTTTTAATTATTGTAATAATAGGAATAATCTTTTTTAAAAATGATATGTTTAAAAAGAATAATAAGAAAGAAGAAGTTTTATATACAGCTTACGTTAAAATAAATCCACTAGTAAAAATAACTTTTAAAAATTATAAGTATAAATGTGGTAAAAAAACTTGTAATGATTATAAAGAAGAAGTAACAAAAGTAGAACCATTAAATGACGATGCTAAAAAATTGATAAAAGGCTTAAATGTTATTGGTAAAAGAGCAGTAGATGTTATTAATGTTCTTTGTAAAACTGCTAAAGAAAGTGGTAAGACATTTGAAAATATTACTATTATAACTGATTATAATAGATTTAATAATAAAAAAATTAATGAGATATTAAAACTAAATGCTACAATAAAATCTCAAAAAAATTTAAATGAAAAGAAAATAATAAGTGAGTATAAAAATAATAAATATACTGTCACTTTTGATGCTAATGGAGGAAGTAAAGTAGAAAATATTCAAGTATCAGCTAATGAAACCGTTGATAAACCAAGCAATCCAGTAAAAGATGGTTATAAATTAAGTGGCTGGTATTTAGATGATAATGAGTTCGATTTTTCAACTAAAATCAACAAAGATATTACATTAGTGGCTAAATGGGAAAGTGAAGATAGTAGTAAAAATACAACCTCAAATTCTGATAAAAATACAAATACTACAACAAATACTAATGAATCTAATAAGACAACACAAACAACCCCAACTTGCCAATCAAAAAAATTTAGTCATAAATATTCATACGTTTATAATGACAAGGATACTTGTATGAAACAAGGAAATTTAGCATTCATTGATGTTAGTGATAATATAAACACAAAAGTATTTACTTATGGATGTGAAGAAATTATAGATGATTGTGGTACAAAATATTATGGAGTATATTTTAATGTATATAACGATGAAACAGATCAAGTGGAAAGATGGTATTATTAATCTATTAAAAATAAAAAATTAATATTTTATAGATAACCAACAGGAAATAAAATCAGATAGCCCAGGTTGGTTCTGGGAAGTTCTAGCGACTACATTAGATAATCCAGAATGCCAAAGAGAAACAAATGATAAATTTACATTAGATGATTTAAATAATAATTTTGATAAGATTGATGGCTATGGTGCAGTCTATAAAATAGCAAAGTATTTATTTGAAAATTATGATAAAGAATTTATTTTAGAATTAACTCATAATAATGAAAAATTAAAAATGATTATAAGTGATGTTATTCCAAATCTAAATACAATAAAAAAACATTAGAAAGAGAGTGTTAATATTATGGAACATGAAATATTAGATTTATATGATGATAATTTCAATAAATTAGATAAAACAATCATAAGAAGAGTTGATGAAATACCAGAAGGTGCAAATATAATGCAATCATATATATTAATAAAAAATAACAATAAAATATTATTAGAACAATTTACAGAAAGGAACAACTATAAATGGGGCTTACCAGGAGGTCATGTAAAAGCAAAAGAAACACCAGAACAAGCCCTAAATAGAGAAATAAAAGAAGAACTAAACATCACTAATATTTCGTATAATAAAATAGAAACCATAAAATTTCCATATAATAAATATATATTCAATGTATATTATTCAGAAGATAAAATGAATATTAATAAATCAAAACTTCAAAAAGAAGAAATAGTTCAAATTAAATGGTTTAGTAAAGAAGAGATAAATACATTAATAAAAGAAGAACAAATTCCTAGAGGGTATGCCTATATCCTAAATAAATATTTAAATTAGTATAAATTTGATTTACAAAAAAAGTGCTATAATCAGAACATATTTCAAATAACGAAGAAAAAGGACTAGTAATTTAACTTCTTGTCTTAGTGATGTTTCTGGTTAGCGAAAGGAAATGGCAATGTTTTATAAATGAACCTTTGAGTTTTATCGTATATCTGCGTTAAAGATATGAGTGCATAGAAATTCTATGAATTAAGGTGGTACCACGGATTTATATTAGTCCTTATTTTATAGAATTTCTTTTTTAGTTTAGGAGGAAAAATATGCCAAATTATATTACTAAAAAAGAAAATTGAATTTATATGAGAATTCAGTAACACTTCATAAACAATAAAAAATGGTAATATAAGAAAAATTAATAGAATTAGTAAATTATACATATAACCACATACCACACAGAATAATTATTAAATATATAATATTTCTTGTGTTTAACTATTCAAAAGCTAACTAATCATAATTTGTAAACAAATCAAATTTGTGTTATCATATTATACGTTTTAAATAAATATGTATCAAAAAATAAAATTAAGAAAATTAGGGGGATAAATATGAAATACAATAGTATAACTAGTATAACGGAAAGTGACTTAAAAGGTGAAGTAGATTACTATAATAGACATTTTGATAGATTTAATTTAAAAAATATGGAATATATAAATAAAGGTCTATGCGCAGAAATATATTCAGATGATGAACAAATATTTAAAAAGTACTTTCCACTAACACCACGTACTTGTAGATTGAAAGAAAATGTATTTGATATTTTAAAAGATATAAATAACCCTCATTTTATAGAATTATATGAAATTTATAACAGAAGTAATCAAATTGATTTATATAAGAGTATTCGTGATGAACATGAATTTATAGTATCAGCATACACTGCTAAATATTATAAAGATAATTCAGTAAATGCTCTTTTAGAAGATAAGAATTATTTATTAGAAAATTTTTGTGAATTAGAAAAATTGTTTGAAGAATTAACAAAGAATAATATCTGCACAAATGATGTTAAAAGAGACAATTCAATATTAGGTAAAAATGGGATAGTTATAATTGATCCAGATTTATTTTATTTAGTTGAATCATCTGATGCTTTTTTAAGACAAATTAACAAGAAAAATTTATTTAATTTATATAATAGTATTATTATTAATTCTC